>JBDHYT010000312.1:0-4009 GCA_039811485.1 Marinilabiliaceae bacterium
GAAATGACCGTTGTCAAACCCCTTTTCTTAACCTAACCCAAATCTATGAAAAAATCTATTAGAAGAATAACAACATTCGTGCCAAAGCTGCTTTTTAGTGCCAACATTTAAAAAATATTTTCATCAAACCTTATCATTGATGAAAATATCTTTCGTGATTTATCTCTGTTTTATGATATAAAAATTTGTTATATTTGATTAGAAGTACCATAAGTAAAAAAAACAAAACAGCACTGCTTATGTCTGAGAGTATTTCGTTCGATTCGCTATCTGCCGATGGATTAAAAGAGTATATTAATAAACTTGAGAATGAGATCAATTTTCTCCGCAAAGAAAAGGAGTCATTATCTCTCTCCAAGTCGGGATATGAAATATTGTTTGAGCGACATAATGTCCCAAGCCTGATTATCGACTCCGAAAGTGGCCGGATTGTTGACGCCAACATTGCAGCATGCGAGTTTTATGGTTATAGCAAGGAGAGTTTTCTTAATACCCACATTTTCAAATTGCAAACACTCTCACCTGAGCAGGTGCGTGAGGAGATGGGCCGTGCTTATGCCTGGAAACGGAACTACTTTATATTCAAGCACAAACTCAGCAACGGATCAATTAAGGATGTTGAAGTTTACTCAACCCCTTTCACCGACAGAAATGGGCGTAAATTGCTCACCACTTTAATTCACGATATTACTGAGCGAGTTCAGTTCGAAAAGTCGATAAAAGAAGATGCGCAGCGTTTCAACTATATAGCAAAAACAACAAAGGAGGGAATCTTTACCGTTAACCCCGACCTCGAAATAACCTACATCAACGACCGGATGACACACCTGTTGGGATACTCTGCCGACGAACTGATTGGTAATAAATTACGAAATATTATCCACGAAAGCGAAATCGACAGTCATCTCCGACGGGCCGATTCACTCAAGCAGGGCATGCCAGAGATTTACGAGCGCGCATTTAAACGCAAAGATGGTTTGCCAACCTGGTTTTTGGTTTCGGTATCACCTATTATAGATGCAGAGCTGAACTATCAGGGTGCTTTTTTTATGATTTCCGACATCAATGAGCGAAAGCAGCACGAAGAGATGCTAAAGCTAAGCAACGATAAAGCCTATGCCATACTCAACGCATCGTCGGAAGCGGTATTTCTGATTAATAAATCAGGCAGCATTCTTGCAGCCAACGATAAACTGGCAGAGCGGCTAAAAAAGGACAAAGATGAAATAATAGGACGCACATTTTGGGAGTTTTTCCCCGAAAGGATAGCGCAACGCGAGAAGAAATACTACGACAAGGTGTTCGCATCAGGAAAGCCACTTACCTACCTGAGCGATTACAAAAGTATTATCCTCGAGAGTTCCCTGTTTCCGGTGATAGAGAATAAGGAAGTAGCCTACATAGCAGTTTATTCGGCCGATATTACAACCCGTAAATTAGCTGAAAGAAATATTCAGGAGGCAAAAAACAAACTCGAAAAACTTTTTATTGTTGCCCCGGCAGGTATGGGCACCACCAATAACCGCCTGTTTACCGATGTAAATAATAAATTAGTGGAGATGACAGGTTATTCGGCCAAAGAGCTTATAGGAAAATCAGCTGGGATGCTTTATGCCACCGAAGAGGAGTATCAAATAGCCGGAAAAGCACTTTATGGCCAGAACTTCAATTCACCATCAGGAGCATTAGAGTCGCGGTGGCGCAAAAAGAGTGGTGAAATAATAAATGTTGAAATATCATCGGCTTATATATACCCCGACAATCCTGATTTTGGGTCGATTTTTTCGGTTCTTGACGTTACCGAGCAGCGTCTCTATGAACAGAAACTAAAAGAGAAAACCGACGAGATTGAAGCACAAAACGAAGAGTATCTGCAAATTAACGAGGAGCTGCATCAGACTAATATCGAACTGCTGGAGGCAAAGAACAGGGCTGAAATGGCAAACAACCTAAAAACCGAGTTCCTGAACAATATGTCGCATGAAATTCGTACGCCAATGAACGGGATTGTTGGTTTTGCCGAATTACTCGACGATAATAACATAACGGCAGACGACAGGAAGTACTATTCGAAAATTGTACAAAACAGTGCCTACCAACTACTCCGGGTAATCGACGACATACTGGAAATGTCGATTCTCGAGACAAAACAGCAAAAACTGTTTGAAGAAGTATTTAACTTAAACTATCTGCTTAAAGATATATTCTCGGTATTCAACCTAAAGTCGAAGGAGCACGGTCTGCCTCTTTATCTCAAAAAAGGGTTGAAAGACTACGAGGCAATGGTTAAAACAGACAAGGGCAAACTGTCGAAAATAATGGAAAACCTGATTGAAAACGCCCTCAAATTCACTACCGTAGGCTACGTTGAGATAGGTTACACCATTGAGGGCAGCAATATTCAGCTATATGTAAAGGATACTGGAATTGGAATATCGCCACAATATCACGACATAATTTTCGATCGTTTCTCGCAGGAAGAGAAGGATATATCGCAAAAACAGGGAGGCCTGGGGCTCGGACTATCCATCTCGAAGGAGAACGCACAACTGCTTGGAGGAACAATTAGGGTTGAATCACAAAAAGGCAAAGGAGCTGTATTTTATGTAACCATTCCTTACAAAAAGGTTCAAACCGACAATCCTTGTGATGACAGGGAATTTACGGAGGAGCATGAAGAGAAGATCTACAACATCCTTATTGCTGAAGATGAAGAGATTAACTTCTTATATCTCGAAACCATATTGGAGAAGATGCCCGAGCCCAAATTCAATATACTGCACGCAAAGAATGGTGCTGAGGCGGTGGATATCTGTAAAAACAACAAGGAGATAAACTTAGTGCTGATGGACATCAAAATGCCCAAGATGGATGGATATGAGGCTGCAAGAAAAATCAAAAAATTTATGCCCTACATTCCAATAATTGCACAGACAGCTTACTCATCGGAGCAGGACAAACTTCAGGCAATCAACAACGGGATGAATGATTTTATCAAGAAACCGATAAATAAAGATGAGTTTATAAACATGATTCTGAAATATGCGGAGTCATAAGAAAATTCCCTGCACGCACTGCATGCAGGGAAAAGATTCATTACTATTCAAATATTTAAACCCGGCTAAGATATTATACTGCCTCTACCGATACAATTTCGGGAACCGCCTTTTTCACCACCGACTCCACACCTCCATGGAGAGTCTGTGTTTTGCAATCGCAGGATGAACAAGCACCAAGCAAACGCACATACACCCTGAAATCGCTGGTTACCTCCACAAGCTCTATATCACCACCATCGGCCACCAAATATGGTCTGATGCTGCTGAGAGCCTTGAGTACTTTGCTTTCTATCTCTTCCATTATCATTTATATTTTATTTCCACAATCCTGGTAGGATCCAAGGCTGCATTACGATGTTCGACACTTGCAACCACCTTTTCGGCTAATTGTGCAAAAGCTAATCCCATCATCGAAGAAGTGTTGAGGGCCACAGGTTTTCCAGAGTCGCCACCTTCGCGAATACCCTGAACTATAGGAATCTGCCCCAACAAAGGTATCGAAAGTTTGTCGGCAAGCTCCTTGCCTCCATCCTTACCAAAAATATAATATTTGTTCTGAGGCAGCTCTTCAGGTGTAAACCAAGCCATGTTCTCAACCAGACCAAGAATAGGCACATTTACATTTTCGCCTGTAAACATACTAACCCCTTTTACTACGTCGGCCAGTGCTATGGGCTGAGGCGTGGTAACAATAACGGCACCAGTTACTGCAACAGTCTGAACCAAAGTAAGATGAATATCACTGGTACCCGGAGGCAGGTCGATAAGCAGATAATCGAGCTCACCCCAGTTACCATCGTTAATAAGCTGCTTGAGTGCATTGGTGGCCATTGCGCCACGCCATACAAGCGCATCTTCGGGATTGACGAAGTAGCCGATACTAAGCATCTTAATACCATACTTTTCAACCGGCACAATACGGTCGCGGTTGTCGATTTTTTCGATTACAG
>JBDHYT010000313.1:0-4008 GCA_039811485.1 Marinilabiliaceae bacterium
CGCTTCACAAATTTGAAGTTGTACTCTTTTATATTACGTGCATGTGCTTTTTTCAGCAGGTCGTAACGGTCGTCCATCTCTATGGTGAGTGAGTTGAGGGTGTTAACCACCTTCTGCACATCGGTGATGATGGCGTCCTCTTCGTCGGGAAGCTTGGCTAAGAAGTGCCGCTCAATTTTTGAATATATATTGAGCTCTACCTTCTTGGGATCTACCATCACAAATTTTAGTTGCGATGGATGCTTCTTGTATAGCAATGATGTGATGATTGCGTTCAAACCCACCGATTTACCCTGTCCGGTTGCTCCGGCCACCAGCATGTGTGGTGCTTTCGCCAGATCTATCACAAAGGTTTCGTTGGATATGGTTTTTCCCAGTGCAATAGGTAGTTCGTATTGTGAGTTCTGGAATTTTTTCGATGCTAATATCGACCTCATACTCACCACCTTAGGGTCGGAGTTTGGAACTTCTATACCTATGGTTCCCTGTCCGGGTATGGGGGCAATGATACGTATTCCCAGTGCCGCAAGGCTTAATGCAATATCGTTTTCAAGATTTTGAATACGCGATATCTTTACTCCCGGTGCAGGCACCAGTTCGTAAAGTGTCACGGTAGGTCCCACGGTGGCTTTAATGCTCTGTATCTGAATCTTGAAGTCGTCAAGAGTCTTTACAATCTTGTTTTTGTTGGCCACCAGCTCCTCCTGGGTTACCTCGGCTGTGTCGCTGTCGTGTTCCTCCAGAAGGTCGAGCGAAGGCAGCTTATAGGTCGAAAGGTCGAGCGTGGGGTCGTAATCACCTAATGGTGATGGGTTTATGTCGTCGGCCATATCTTCATCGTATCCTCCGTTGATGTCGAGGCTAAGATCCGGTCCGGCAGCAGGTATCTCATTTTCAGGAATATCTACCTTGCGTGTAAAGGTGAATGACGAGTCGTCGGGACTTACAGTCTGTGATACCTCTGTGGTAAGTATCTGGTTTTCGGGCTCTTTGACGGGTTTCTGTTCCGAAGCAAATACGCTCTCCTCTTCGGCATTCACCACATCAGCCAGTGCTGCAGCGGGTCGGCGTTTGATAAGGTTGAGTACAAAGCTGCTGAACTTGTCATAAAACCCTTTTACGCTGAATGAGAGATAAATTATTAGTGTGATAATCACCAGTAGTGCTGTACCAATTATGCCTATGGCCGACATCAGCCATTTGGATACATAGTAGCCGTGGTAGCCACCCGGCAGGAAGTAGCCTGAGTCGGCTGCCCAGAAGAATATAAATCCAAGTGCTATGCTTGTCCATGCAGTAATGATAAAGCTGTGCCACAGCGTTTTGCGAACCGGAAGAACCCTGGCACCCATCAGCCTGAATCCTATAATAATAAGGCAGAATGGTATCAGAAGAGCCGGGAGTCCCACTCCTTGCGTAATGGTGGTGTCGGCCAGCCAGGCTCCATATTTTCCTGTGTGGTTGTTTACCGTAAGATCGGTGTTGGTCATCAGCTCCCAAAGGCTGAGGTCGAAAAGGCTTTTGTCGGCAGCTCCGGTAAATATGAATGATACCTGCGCTGCCAGCAGATATCCGCCAAAGGCCAGTAAAAGTAATCCTATGAAAAACCTTACTTTATACTCCCTGGGTTCGGCACTCCATTCTTTCGGGTCGTTCTTATCTTTTTTAGCTGATGTCTTTTTTTCTTTCTTTTTTGCCATTTTGTTTTGTTATGATACCTTTTGCAAGATGCGTAACAAAAATAAGAAATCGGTTGGCAATGTTGAATGTTTAAGGCAAAATATTATCAGCAATTAATCAACACTGCTGATTGGTAGATGGATAAGGGAGATAATCAGTTTATCAGGGCAAAAAGCATATTGGTAATCTCCTCTTGCTTGGTGCTTTTGTATCCGGTCGGCAGTGAAAAGTCCGACTCGCTGTTGGTGTGTTGCATTATCTCGCGGGCAGTAACGGTGATGTTCCAGCCGCCGTGGCTTATGTCTATGCGGGTTGCAATGCCGGGGATAACCGAAAATATAGCTTTGCTGCTGGCCACGGCGTCGTTGGCCGCATAGTGGATTGCTATGTTTGTATTGTCGCTGTCGTTGAGCTTAATTGTCATCAGCGATGAGTTTAAACCGGCAATATTGGTAACCGAGTCGTTGAAAAATTCGATGGTGGCGTTGGATAGTGTATTCCTTAGTTGTTCGTCGTCTGAAGGGTTTAACGGACAAACAAATTTCTGATCGAACATCTTTATCAGGGCAAAACAACTGTCGGACTTGGAGTTGACCAAATCCATCTGGTAGATGTTGAGTGCACCCTGAACCTGAAGTTTAAACTGGTCGTTGTTAAACACCGATACCAACTCCTTGGGATAGAAGGAGTAGAGACTGTTGCTTTTCAATGATGGGCTGTATTCGATATCATAAACTATTTTTCCACTCGAGGGTGTAGAGTCAATCTTCACGGGCGACTTACAGCTCCATAGCAATGTGGCTATCACTATTAATATTTGTAATTTGATTGTCATCCCGGTATTCTGTCGTTTTACTTTTTTGGTTGCAAATTTATGCTTAACTTTTTCCAAAGCACTTCCGTTGGTAAAAGAATTTGAATGGTTGGTCAAAAGTTGTTGACTTTTTTAGTTTTATGATTAATGATAATTTATTTGCAATAAATAAAAGTGATGATATCTGTCATAGCGTTAAAAAAAATTAAAAGTTAAATCGCTTAATAAAGATGGCATGATTGGTTTTCCATCAGGAATCAACAATTATGGCACTTTCACAGCTAAAACAAATATTGTGCCTTAACCAATTTATGATGTGAAATGAATAAACTTGCAGTGATAGCATTGGGTGGCAATGCTCTATTGAGAGACAACCAGAAGGGAACCTTTGACGAACAGGAGCAAAATACCTCCGAGACATTGAAGAATATCCTGTTTCTGATAAAGGAGGGATATAATATAGTAATATCTCACGGCAATGGACCTCAGGTGGGCAATATCGTTATGCGCAACGATGCCGGAGAGCATCTTTACACCATTCCGCAAATGCCTTTGGATGTGTGTGTTGCCGACTCGCAGGGAGGCATAGGGTATATGATTGAGAGAGAATTGCGAAATATGCTCCACCAATATGGTATCGAAAGGGAAGTGCTTACCATAATGACGATGGTGGAGGTTGACATCAACGATGAGGCATTCAGGAATCCCACCAAGCGGATTGGAAAGACCATATCCCGCAAGGAGGCCGATGAGCTTGCCTCTCAAAAAGGATGGACCTATAAAGAGGAGAAGAAGCAGATTGACGGATATAGGCGCGTGGTACCTTCGCCAAAGCCAAAGCATATAATGAACTGTAATGCTATCGGCAAAAATGCAAAGGAGGGCACTATCATAATTGCTGTGGGGGGAGGTGGAGTTCCTGTATATCGCGACAAGGATAATATGCTGCTATCGGCCGAAGCGGTTATCGACAAGGATCTGGCCTCGGCACTGCTCGCCAACGAAATAGGAGCCGACGAGTTTTATATCCTTACCGATGTACCTTTTGTATATGCCAACTACGGCAAACCCGACCAGAAAGTACTCGAATTTCTCGATTATAAGGATACGTTGGATTATTATAGCAAGGGCACTTTTGGTGAAGGCAGTATGGCTCCGAAAATCAGGGCTGCACTTTCGTTTATCGAGCGTGGTGGTGCAAAAAGTATTATTACGGAGAGTAATAAGCTGGAAAACAAAGCCTACGGAACAAAAATTACAATGGAATATGACGAGGCCGACCTTCGTAAATATGATAACGTGAAATCAAAATAATAATAAAGTTCTGAATTTATAAAATATTGACAATATGGCATTTAATCTACGTAACAGGCACTTCTTGAAGTTGCTTGACTTTACTCCCAAAGAGATAAAATATCTGCTCGACCTAAGCCTGGATCTGAAAAAAGCCAAATATGCCGGTGTGGAGCAACAGCGGCTTAAAGGGAAAAATATAGCCCTTATTTTCGAAAAAT
>JBDHYT010000314.1:0-3998 GCA_039811485.1 Marinilabiliaceae bacterium
GAATGGCCACCGTGGCATTGGCGGTATTGCTCAAAAACGTGTTTTTAATAACGATACCTGCTTTCCCACCTGCTTTCAGAATTTTAATAAAGTGTTGCAAAAACAAACTTGCGGTTTCTCCTGTTTTTATCGGGAAGTTTTGCTGCACTTCGGCACGTTCCTTTCCTCTAAAAGGCGGATTGGCAAGCACCACATTGTAGCGGTCTTTTTCCTGTATGTCGCTTAGGTTTTCGGCAAGTGTGTTGGTATGAATAATGTTCGGGGCTTCTACACCGTGAAAAATCATATTCATAATACCAATGATGTACGCTAATGATTTTTTCTCTTTTCCGTAAAAGGTGTTTTTTTGAAGCGTAACGGTATCTTTAGTCGAAAGTCCTCCCTTCGACAAGCTCGGAGAGCGTAAGTAGTTGAAGGCTTCGCACAAGAAACCGGCACTACCACAAGCACCGTCATAAATGGTTTCGCCAATTTGTGGGTTTACTACTTTTACGATTGTGGTAATGAGCGGACGAGGTGTGTAGTATTCGCCACCGTTTCGCCCTGCGTTGCCCATATTTTTGATTTTGTCTTCATACAAGTGGCTCATTTCGTGCTTCTCAGCGTGGGTGCGAAAACGCAATTCGTCAATGCGGTTAATCACTTCACGCAAATTATAACCGCTTTGTATGCGGTTTTTCAGTTCGCTGAAAATCTCGCCAATCTTATATTCAATCGTGTCGGCACTCTCGGCACTTAGTTTAAACTTTTTGAGGTATGGAAACAGTTTATTGTTTACAAAGTCGGTGAGGTCATCACCTGTGAGTGCGTTATGGTCAATTTTTAATGCTCCGTTTCCGTTTGCAATTTTTGGCGCGGCCCAATTATTCCATTGAAATTCTTTATCAATTATGGTGGTGTAGGTTTTACCAGTAAGTTCCGCTGCAGTAGCACGGTCACGCTCTAAATCGTCCAAATATTTCAGAAACAAAACCCAAGAAGTCTGCTCTACATAATCTAATTCACTTCCACAACCGGCATCTTTGTGCAGTATGTCGTCTATATTCTTAAAAGTTTGTTCAAACATTATTTAATCCTGTCTTAAAATCATTATCAATAAACGCAAATGTACCAATTTCTGCTCTTTTTGTTAGAAATACTGGGTGGCAATGCTCCGAATTATGCAATCAATTACAAAGATAACCAATAGGTATATTTTTAAAAAATGATTTTTCAATGCTGCCATGAATTTACAATCAGTGCAAAACAAAAAAATTATTTACATTACAACGTATCTCCACACACAAAAAAACCTGTCAGCATGCTGACAGGTTTTTTCTGTTTTGAATGATATTTTTAATCCTCTTGTGTAGCTTCCAACTTAGGGTCTTCGGCGGGCTTTGAATCGCCATTCTCCTGAATTACATGACCCGAAGCCCATGGACGGACACCAAAGATACGCTCAAGGTCTTCTCCGAATATCACCTCTTTTTCAAGAAGCAACTCTGCAAGTTTGGCATGTTTCTCTTTATTCTCGGTCAGAATCCTCTTGGCACGTTCATACTGTTCCGAAACAAGTTTGGCTGCCTCTTCATCTATCAGTTGGGCAGTCTTTTCGCTATACGGCTTATTGAAACTGTATTCCGACTGACCGGTAGAGTCGTAGAAACTAACATTACCCACCTTATCACTCATACCAAAATACGACACCATTGCGTATGCCTGTTTGGTAACCTTCTCAAGGTCGCTGAGTGCACCGGTGCTGATACGGCCAAACACAAGCTCTTCGGCAGCACGACCGCCAAGAGCCGAGCACATCTCGTCAAGAATCTGCTCTGTAGTAGTAAGCTGACGCTCCTCGGGCAGATACCAGGCAGCACCAAGGGCTTTACCGCGAGGCACTATCGTAACCTTCACCAATGGATGGGCATGCTCAAGCAGCCAGCTTATTGAAGCGTGACCAGCCTCATGGTAGGCAACAGCTTTGCGCTCATAAGGCGAAATAATCTTATCGCGTTTCTCAAGTCCACCCACAATACGGTCAACCGCATCAAGGAAATCCTCTTTCTCAACAATTTTCTTGCCTTTACGGGCAGCAATAAGTGCCGCTTCATTACATACGTTGGCAATATCGGCTCCCGAGAACCCCGGAGTCTGTTTTGCCAAAAACTCGCTCTTCACATCATCCGACAGCTTTAGCGGACGGAGGTGAACCTCAAAAATCTCTTTACGCTCGTTATAATCAGGCAGTTCCACCGATATCTGTCGGTCGAAACGGCCGGCACGCATCAACGCACGGTCAAGAATATCGGCACGGTTGGTGGCTGCAAGAATGATAACACCGCTATTGGTACCGAAGCCATCCATCTCGGTAAGAAGCTGGTTGAGAGTATTTTCGCGCTCGTCATTAGCTCCAAATCCGGATCCTTTACCCCGGGCACGACCAATTGCATCAATCTCGTCGATAAACACAATACTTGGTGCTTTCTCTTTGGCTTTTTTAAAGAGGTCGCGCACCCGGCTGGCTCCTACCCCTACAAACATCTCCACAAAATCGGAACCCGACATTGAGAAGAAAGGCACATTGGCCTCACCGGCCACTGCCTTGGCAAGCAGAGTCTTACCTGTTCCCGGAGGGCCAACAAGCAGTGCACCCTTTGGGATCTTACCACCTAACTCGGTATATTTCTCCGGTTTTTTCAAGAACTCAACTATCTCTTCAAGCTCCAGTTTGGCTCCCACAAGCCCGGCAACATCCTTAAATGTTACATTTATGTTCGATTCCTTATCGAACATCTTGGCTTTAGATTTTCCAACATTAAAAATTCCTCCCGGACCACCGCCCGACTGTGAAGTCATCTTGCGGAACAGGAAAAAATAGAGGCCAAAAATAAGCAGGAACGGCCAGATGATTGAAAAGAAGTTTCCAAACATATCGCTTCGTTGCTCGTAAATAACCGGTATTTCGACCCCGGTGGATGTCTCCACATTTTTACGTGCCTCTTCAAAGCTCTCAATAGTAGGTATATCTACAATAAAGTGCGGGCCATCTTTGGGTACCGATCCGTCACCTTTTATCAGATCCTTAAAGTTATCGATAGAATCGGCATTAAGGGTTACCTCAGCCTTAAGTTCGTTGCGAACCACAACAATTTTCACCACACTCTTACTACCCAGCACTTTACGTTCGAATATGCCATACGACAAATTCTGAGGTTCCTGCTTTACGTTGAAAGTACTAATAGCTATGAGCACAAGAGCAATTACGCCATAAATCCAAAACGGATTGAAGCGTGGTAACTTGGGACGATCCTTATTATCGCCTCCCGGTCTATTTTGTTTTTCTTCTGCCATCTAAACAAACTGATTATATAATTAAAACACATTTTCAATTTCTGTTCTCACTGCATCATCCCACAGCTCCTCGAGGCTGTAGTACTGCCGCACCTGCCGCTGAAACACATGCACCACCACATCAACGTAATCGTGGATAATCCATTGCGAGGTATCATAACCTTCGGTACGAAGGGGTTTTTCGCCCATCTTCACCCTCACCACCTCCTCCACCGAGTCGGCGACAGCCTCTACATGAGTGGAGCTGCTACCTTCGCAAATGACAAAATAACTACAAATGGCCGATTCGATATTTCCAAGGTCAAGCACCACTATATTGATGCCCTTCTTCTCCTGAATGCCCTCAACTACCGTATCAACCAATGCACGCGGCGAATAATCTGTCATAAAAAGCTTTGAAACGTTACAATCAATAAAACTACTAAACAATTCTGCCAAATATATAACAATTATGTCAGAAAAAAGTGCGGTTTTACCAATACTAAGGTAATAATTCAATTTTCGTGCCGTACGAAAAATAGCCACAAAGTGCATCTAATTATTGACCAAATGGGAAAAAGAGCATACTTTCGTCAGCATAAACAGAAAACAACACTGCCAATATGTCACATCCCCAAAATTATAACTACAATTACTTTGTTGACGAATTACTATCAACCAACTCG
>JBDHYT010000315.1:0-3986 GCA_039811485.1 Marinilabiliaceae bacterium
AGAAAGCCTACGACGAACAGCAAAAGATGATAGCCGAGAATATGGACTTCATTGAGAGGTTTAAAGGCACATATTCCAAAACCAACCAGGTACAGTCGCGGGTTAAGATGCTCGAAAAACTTGAACTGGTGGAGATAGACGAGGAAGATACATCGGCTCTAAGGCTGAAATTTCCACCATCGCCACGTTCGGGCAGCTATCCTGTTATTGCACACGAAGTTAGGGCTGCCTACGACGACTACGAGGTATTTGCAGATGCCGGATTCACAATCGAACGAGGCGAAAGAGTGGCCTTCGTGGGTCGAAATGGCGAAGGCAAATCAACAATGGTAAAAGCCATAATGAACGAAATAGCCCATCAGGGAAAACTCACAATTGGCCACAATGTGATGATTGGATATTTTGCCCAAAACCAGGCCTCGCTGCTCGACGAAGAGCTGACTGTGTTTCAAACCATCGATGATGTTGCAAAGGGCGACATACGTACTAAGATAAAAGATATTCTGGGAGCATTTATGTTCGGTGGCGACAATATTCAAAAAAAGGTAAAAGTACTCTCGGGAGGAGAACGTACACGCCTGGCAATGATAAAGTTACTTCTGGAGCCCGTAAACCTTCTTATACTTGATGAGCCTACCAACCACCTCGACATGAAGACAAAAGACATTCTGAAAGAGGCACTTATGGATTACGACGGCACAATGATACTGGTATCACACGACCGTGATTTCCTTGATGGTCTGGTAAGCAAGGTCTATGAGTTTGGCAATAAAAGAGTAAAAGAACATCTTGGAGGGATAAAGGATTTTCTGGCAACAAAAAAGATGGAACACCTTAAAGAGTTGGAGAAAACCAACTGAAACAACATCAAAGAGTGCTGCATACCGGCACTCTTTTTTTTAAACAAAAAAGGAGTAACCACGTTTGGAAACTCCTTTTTTTACCATTACTTAACCTAAACCTTTATAAAAAGTGTCTTTGTACCGATATATGTATAAATACTATGCCACACACAGAAAATTAAACGTTATTAAATCCTAAATATTAATTTTATATATTTAACACCATAAAATACAATCAATTACAACGCCAAAAACACCAATAAAATAACGTATATGTAATATCAAAGACAACCTGTAGTGTTCGAAAGTGAACACTACATGAACGAATTCGCACTAAACTCTCAATTTCGTATAAAACAGCGAAAAAAAAACACAAACTGACTACCAATACAATTTAACATTTTATCTACTGCCTTCCGTTGTTTATCAAAAAAAATTGCAACCAGCAATTATTATATAGAAATTGCCTCAAACCAAAATAAAAGGCACTATGAAACAACTACTTTTTTTCTTATCAACAGTCTTCATCCTGTCTGCATGCTCACACGATGGTTTTGTTACACTTGCCGACAAAACAGAGGGAGCTGTAAATATCCTATTTCTACACCATAGCACCGGAAAGCTAATATATCAAGGAGCAGCAACTGATGGTACCCCTGATGTTCAAAAATGGTTTGCCGACTACAATAAAAAGAACGATACAAAATACAATTTTGCCGAGCATTACTTCCCTTCGGCCAAAAAGAACCGGTTTGTAGGTTACGGATGGAATAACTACCCATACGATTACTACAATATATGGGTGAAGAATCAGAATAAATCAACCTACAAAGGAGAGCCTTCGCTCGACCTATTGACACAACATTGGAACGTGATAATATTTAAACACTGCTTCCCGGTTTCGGAAGTTGTATGCACGGGAGAAGGCAACATCGACTCACCCGAAAAGACACTTGCCAACTATAAACTTCAATACCAAGCACTTGCCCAAAAGCTCAAAAGCTATCCGAACACAAAGTTTATTGTATGGACTGGTGCAGCATTAACCCGTGATGCTTCAAACGAAGAGTCGGCTCAATGTGCCAGAACATTTGCCGAGTGGGTCAAAAACGAGTGGGACCAGCCAAACGACAATATTTTTGTTTGGGATTTCTTCGATTTGGAAACCGAAGGTGGCATTTATCTGAAGGATGAATATGCTTATTCACCAAAGGACTCCCATCCAAACGAGAATTTTGCCTATATGGCAGCCCCGCTGCTATGCCAAAGAGTTGTTGACGTAATAAGCAATAATGGCGAAAAAACAGACCTATGCGGAAATATATTCCCCGAGGAGAGCGAAGATATTACAAATGCAGACAAAATAGATTAAATGTTTATCAACCCATAAAAACTATTAACATGAAAGAGAAATTACTCAAATACATTGAAGAAAAAACTTTCTCAAAGCCGGGCAGCATCAAAGATGAAACTGCACTTTTTGAAGAGGGAATTTTTGATTCGATGGGCCTCTTGGGACTAATCAACTTCTTAGAGGATGAATTCGGTGTGGTGACCTCCGACATTGAGCTGACCGACGAGAATTTCAGATCGGTAAATACAATTGTTGATTTTGTGAACCGCAAACGGGCCGTAGCAGTATAAAAACACCAAACCCTAAAATCTAAACACTATGGCTTTAAAATCTTTTTCGCGCGATGCTATCCGACTGGAACAGCCCCAACAGGTGATAGATTCCATTTGTGACAAGTTGCGCCATGATATTTTTCAAACATTCAAACGACAAGGAGCTGTAATCGGCCTTAGTGGCGGAATCGACTCGTCGGTAACCTGCGCCCTGGCAGTAAGAGCATTAGGACCCGATAAAGTATTGGGGATAATGCTTCCCGAGCGCGATTCAAGTGGCGAAAGCAAGGAATATGCCCTGCTGCTGGCCGAGAAATATGGTATAAAAACCATTGAAGAGAATATTAGCGGTGCCCTAGATGGCTTTGGTTGCTACCGCCGTCGCGATGAAGCGGTAAGAAACGCCATCCCGGAATACAATCCACTCACCGACAAAATGAAGATTGTAATCCCAGAGGAGTTTGTAAAATCGGGATTACCTCCGGTATTTTACGTGGTGGTAATCTTTGCCGATGGCACAACCAAGCGCGAACGACTGAAGATGAACGATTATCTTCAAATTGTGGCAGCATCCAACTTCAAGCAACGCAGCCGTATGTCGATGCTCTACTATCACGCCGAACGACTTCATTACTCAGTGGTAGGAACACCCAATAAACACGAAGTACAGCAAGGCTTTTTTGTAAAATATGGCGATGGCGCAGCCGACATGATGCCTATTGGCAACCTGTATAAAACACAGGTTTACCAGTTGGCCGAAGAGCTTGGTGTGCCACAAGAGATAATCCGTCGCACCCCAACGACCGACACCTACTCGGCCGAGCAGACTCAGGAAGAGTTCTTCTACCAACTTCCTTTCCGCGAAATGGATTTGCTTTGGTTAGGCTTCGAAAAAGGCTACCCGATAGAGGAAGTTGCGAAGGTAATGGGGCTTACGGTGGTTGAAACAGAAAAGATTTTCAGCAACTTCGAGCGTAAATATAAAACAACACAATATCTGCGCACCCCACCACTCCACGATTATCTTTTGTAACCAAACACCAAAAACAGCGACCATGAATGCAGTTGATTATTTTTTCGAAAACAACATATCCCCAGTTCAGCCTTTTCTTCACAAAGAGGCAGAGTTGTGCAGCTATGGTAAGCTGAAGGATTATGTAAAAGCTTTCAGAAACTATTTGGATTGCAACCACCATCAAAATGAGAAGATTATTCTGATGGCTCCCAACTCGCTGTTTTTTATCGTTCCCTATTTGGCCCTCATGCAGTCGGGCAGAGTTGTCGTGCCTCTCAACCCCGCCATTGATGAAGCCACCTTTAATGAGATATGTGTTCAGACAGACGCCCGCACGGTAATTGCAGCACGCAATGTGCGCGGACGTTTGAATCTGGAGCGTTTCAAAGTTATAGACGAGGAGTTTTTCGAATCGGTTTGTAATCAACCCTCCTACAAGGATATGCAACCCAGTTCGGAAAACAAACCCAATGAATTGGCACAGATAATTTTCACTTCAGGCT
>JBDHYT010000316.1:0-3985 GCA_039811485.1 Marinilabiliaceae bacterium
ACGAAAAGTTAGAGAATAACTTTCATCGATTACTTTCTTTATGTAATCTGTAAGTTTTTTTTATCGACATGATTATTCCAGAACCTCAGAAGCTCTACCGTATTCGGTTTATCATCACAATAATAAAGAGTAACCTGCTTCCTTATTACGCACACCCTTACACCTTTATAATCACTAATACGATATTTTACGTTACCTGTTTTTAGTTTAAACAGAACATTATCAACATCATCAATAAACTCTATAGCTACCTTTTCTGACCATTCTCTTAGAAGATAATCAATATTATCATGATAGTCTTTTAATGCCGGTTCAGTCCAGATAATAGTTTTCATTTAAACAGGCTAGGGTACTTGCTTTTAGTGATTCTCATAGCCTCATCATGCGATATAGTTTTGCCTTTATCAATTGCATCAAAGGCGTTATCAATGGCTATTTTAACATGGGGAGGAGTAACATACAGTTTTTCTGATTTAGCATTCAACAGAGCAACAAAACTGTCATAGATTTTCTCCAACTCTGTATTATCTAATTGATCTATTCGGCGAAAAAGATCTAATTTGAGTTCTGCTGAATTCATATTAATGATTTTTTTGTAAATCGAATCACACAACAAATATAATCGTTTATAAGTTGATTATCAACAATGGAGAGCGGACAATTGATGCGTTGTACTTCTCACGCTGGCGCGAATTTGCAATCCGACACCATCAGAATCTACACGACTGCGGGACTTCCTGACTCCCTATATCTTTATGTTCTGCCACTACGGGCAGGAGTTTTTGTGGTCATGTTCCGTGGGCTACCGCCCACGGTTATGCATGGTTGGGCATTTCATGCCGATTTACATGATGCAAAGTTGTTACTTTTAGCGTGCTGCAAATAGACCTGAAAGGTCATATCTTCATAACCTTGGGTCATCGACCCAAGGTATAGTACTATATGGGAAGCTGCCTGTTAGGCAGGATTTCTTGAGTAATAAAACCATTAAAGAAGTTAAGGCAATTCCCTTCAGGGGATATATCATAAGTAACCGTGAGCAAGCCAAGCGCAGTGACTACATTGACTTCACGACTCCCCGACTTCATGACTCCCCGACTTCACGCCTTTTCTAACCCTCGTTTGCCGCTCGGCTCTGCCGCTTGGTTCACCAAGAACGAGGGGTCAATGGTTTCGGCATTTGCAATGCCCATTCCAATCCCGAAAGCCATCAGTATCTTCTTGTCTCTATTACTATCTCACCCCAAACCCCTAAAGGGGCTTTAAGCTAACTATCAGTAGATTAACCGAGCTCCGTGATTATATAACTTGCTTAACGCAACACTATTTTGATAAGTCCATTATTCCCGAATAAAAAATTGCACTCCATAATTAACAATATGCTCCATTAGTGCCGGCTCATTAATTCTGTTATAAATTATCAAATCAAATTTAAACGGCAAATAAAGATTATCCAGGTCTAAAAGAGAGTTAGTTATATCGGTAATTCTCAAATCATCACCTACAATTGCTAAGTCAATATCTGATGCTTGAGAATAGGTACCTTTTGCACGACTACCGAACAAAATTATTTCTTTTACTTTAACATTGCTCGAAATAACTTTTACTATTTCGTCTATATCGTTATTAGTCAGACCATAAGGCATATTACCCCTCCTCGTTTTCAAGTCTGTTTTTTAATTCTACAAACAGCTGATAATATGTATTGCGAATCTCTTCCACCACATCTTTTGCCGTAAGTTCATCATAAGTATGTGTGGTGAGGTTACGATTCTTCAGCATCTCCATCCACGCCCTCTCATTAGTTACATACCCATCTTGAAAACTCTGCTGTATAACCGGTATGGGACCATTTACATCTACATAACCTCTCTCCTTCAATAGATCTTGAAGCACCTTCCAGCCCAATTCATAAGTGTACTCAAATGCTTTTATCAAACCCTGCTCCTCAATCTCGTTTAAACTTGGCTTCTGGATTATATATTCCAACTGAGAGAAAGCCTTTTTATAGTTAGAGAATCTTTGAACCCATCTGATTTCATCCATAAATAAGAAAGTTAATTTGTTTCGCAACATAAAAGAGAACTCATCCGGAAACCTACCCCTCGTTTGCCGCTCGGCTCTGCCGCTTGGTTCACCAAGAACGAGGGGTCAATGGTTTCTGCATTTGCAATGCCCATTCCAATCCCAAAAGCCATCAGTATCTTATTGACTCTGCAACTAACTCACCCCACACCCCTAAGGGGGCTTTTAACTGACTATCAAGGGATTAACAAAGCCTCATGAATCTGTAACTCGCTTAACTACCATTTATAAAACCATTAAGGAAGTTAAGACAATTCCCCGCAGGAGATATATCATAATTAACCGTATGCAAGCGAAGCGCGGCTTACGGACTTCACTAAAGCGTGAGTAAAGCCCCGCATGGGGTAAGATTATCTTAACATTGGATTGTTATATTAGCTGTTAGCTACTAGCCATTAGCTCTTAGCCAATAGCTAATAGTAAACAGTTCAACTTCACTCACATAATCCCACCCTTACAGGGTTAGTGTTAGTGGCGCACTTCTACCGTAAGCTGCGCGGTGTTTGCATACGGTTATTCATATTTGAACCCTTGCAGTGTTGATTTGCAAGACCTAAAGTTTGTGTAAACTTATTTTAGGACAAGACAACCCGACTTCACGACTCCCCGACTTCACGACTCCCCGACTTCACGACTCCATGACTCCATGACTTCACGACTTCATGACTCCCCGACTCCTCGTCTCTTTTTTTAAAGCTGCTCAAGACCAATGGAACAAAAACAAGTCCGATACCTATAAAGCCACCAAGAAAACCACTGATTACCAGCATCATCATTTTCTTGGGTTTACTTTTTTCTATAGGCACTTTTACGGGTTCCATAACGGTGAAAGCAGGAGTTTGCTCTTTAACTGTAATTTTAGCCTGTTCGAGTTGTTGCGACAATCCTTTATAAACGGCCGATGCAATATCGTATCGGTCGCTCAACTGCTGATATGTGATATCGATACGCTCTGTAACCATATTGCGATGTTGATCCTTGTACTCTAAGAAGTTACGCTGAGCCTGCTCGTACTCCACTTTCTTTTCATCGTAGCTCTGCTGCACAAAGTCCAGACTCTGGCGTGATTGTTGTGTCTTGTAATCAACCACATATTTTTGAAGCAGTTCAACAGCCCTTTGAACCAACTGTGCCGTAAACACAGGCTCTGATGTTTCGGCGGAGATAGTTATCAAATCAGTTTTTTTATCAACATTTACAAAAAGGAGCAAACCAGCGTCTTTTATTAATAATAAATCTTCTTCAGAAAGACTCAACACTCCAAGTTGGCCAGCTTTTGATTCATAAAATACTTTTTCCTTCCCTATAATAGCCTCTTTGATGACCCATGGAAGCCCGAATGTATATTTTACAGCTTTCTGACCAAAAGTCTCGATAGTGTCGGCCTTTACCATATCATAGTACGACCACGGCTCATTATACTTCTCGAAATTATACTTTTGATGCACCAGTTCGTTGAGAAACGGATAACTCTGCATCACCTGAGGATATAGCTCTGCCGGTATCCCCGATGCATCACCCATCATTGCTCCTATATTGATGCCTGCCATTCCGGCCAGAGCACTAAGTCCTCCAAGACTTCCTCCTTTTTTCTCAGCCGATGGTAGTAGTGTAGCCGAAGCACTATATTTTGGAGTAGTGGTAAATGCTATAATCAGCCCTATTACAACGGCAACAGCCACACTATAATAAATAGTTTTTCTTCCTGCCCATATTGTTTTTACGAGAGCCACGAGGTCAATCTCGTCATCTTTGATAATTGGTCCTATTCCGGTTTGCATTGCTTTACTTTTTATAAGTCTGAAAGTCGAGAAGTCAGGGAGTCATGAAGTCCCTTTGTGGAATACACAAATCTTCCAAGATACTTTCTATATTATGATGATTCAAATACTGTATTTAT
>JBDHYT010000317.1:0-3982 GCA_039811485.1 Marinilabiliaceae bacterium
CGAGTTAAATTACTCGAGATGTGTCGGTTCGTTGCGATCTAAAGAAAAAATTAGATATCACTTAAGCTGAGGTTCACAATTTCTTATTATACAAGAAGAAATAAAGTAGGGAAACTATCGATCATTTTTTTAAATAGTATTCAAACTTATTTTAATATTTATAATAACTGTATTTTATCCTGTTGTCGTAATATCTGCTTTTGGCAATATCCTCTTCGTGACCTATGCCGCGGCATATTACCTCCACGTTCCATCCGTCTCTGAGAAATTGCTGCGACAAGAGGTGTACCTGAAGTTCGGCACCTCCGGTACTGAAGGTTGCGAACTTGGGTATCACAAAGCAGATGCTGTTATGCTTTAGCTTCATTTTTCTTATGTTTTTTCGGATGATAGTAGTTATACCTATATTTCTGATTGGTGAGACGGCTGTCGTTAATCACAAATACTGTGTTTTCAATCATCTTGCTCTTAATATCGTCCAGAACATTTTCAATAATGCGCTTGTGACTGAAGCGTTCTCTTACAACAAATAGATTTACATGTGAATACTTCATAAGTAAAAATGCATCACTCACAATTCCAATAGGAGTGGTGTCTATTATTATGTAGTCGTAGTTCTCTTTCAGATAGTTGAGTAATACGCCGGTTTTTTCACTCTCAATAAGTTCCAGAGGATTTGGTGGAACAGCTCCGGGTGGTATCACAAACAGGTTGGGCTGATCGGTTTCGATGGCAATTTCCGAAACTTTTTTGTGTCCCAGGTAGAATGCTGCCAGCGACTGGTTGTTTTTGTTGTTTATATGGCTGAACTGATTGCTCTTGCGCAAATCGAAACCTACAATCACTGTCTTTAGTCCTGTTTGTGCATACGCTTTGGCAAGATGTTGGGCCACAAAGCTTTTCCCTTCGCCCGACACAGCCGATGTCACCAGTATGGTTTGAATCTTATCGCCTTTGGCAAGAAAACCTATGTTGGTGCGTATGGTGCGAAGCGACTCTGCAAGCATCGTGTGGTAGCTGTTATTCTGGGTGTCAGCACCCTCTTCCTGTGTTATGCTTCCCAGAATGTTGGCGTTGAAGTTATCCTTAAAATCCTCTTCGTTTTTCACTCTGTCGTCGAAATACTCTATTCCGAATATCAGCAGAGTTGGTAGCATTAATGCAGCAAACAGTGCCAGAGCGTAGTTGATTCTCGAGTCGGGGAATACGATTCCTATGAAGCGTGCCGGCTCCACTATCTCATGCTCGGGCAGGTTCGACGATTTGGCAATCTGTGCCTCAGCCTGACGCTGGAGCAGATATGTATAAATGCCGTCGTTGAGTTGGAATTTTCGCTCGAAGCCAATCAACTGTCGTTCTGTTTCAGGTAGTTTGCTTGCCTCGCCTTTGAGTTTCTCTATCGAAAGCTGCACATCTTCTTGGTTCTTGGCCAATGTGGTAACTGCAAACTTTATGTTTTCGAGAATTGGTTTTTTTAGATTCTCTATCTGAATCTCTAAATTTTTTAAATATGGACTCTTTTGCTGATTCTTGGCTATCAGTTCATTGCGTTGGTTTACCAGAATAATGAGGTCGCGAATCAAGTCGTTGAGTGTCTTGTCTGGTATCCCCATCGACGATGGAACAACCAGGTCGGACAAATCGGTGTTGTTATTGAAATAATCTTCGAGATATTGATAGTATTTGTGGTCGCGCTCCATGGTAGTTCGCTCTATTTCAAGTTGCTGGAGTCTGTCGAATACGTGTGTGCTCTTGTTGGTGATGTCGAGTATCTGTTTCGACGACCTGAATACTTCCAGCTTCTTTTCGGCTCTGGTAAGCGAATCCTGTATCTGGTTAAGTTGTTGGTTGATATATTTTAAAGTGTTGACAGCCAGATAGTTTTTGCGGTCGAGATTTTTCTGGAGATATATCTTTGTAAGCATATTTATGAAATCCACAGCTTTTTCGGCCGATTCCGATTTCATGCTTATCTCCACAATGCTCACCTCGTTGTTGGCCGGCTGGATTGTTAATGATTCCTCAAACTTCTTCTCAAGCTGTCGCGTGTCGTTGAATACAAAACGGTATTTTCTTCCGGCAATTCGTTGCAAAGCGTCGGCATCGGTAATAAAAACCCTGAACGAATAGAAATCGCTCACTATTGCCTCTCCCGGAAGAGCACTTTTGTTTAGGGCAATGGATTGTGTTACTTTACTTCTTTTGTTGGTTTCGTAATTGTAAACCGAAGGTTCTTTCTTGTCGGCTGTAATCCTAAAGCTGCCATCCTCGGCAAATACAATGTTGAAGTTTGTTTTTACAGGCTGCACATGTGCCGTATCAAAAATAACCTCAAAGGGGCTGAGATTATAAATTTCATAATATGTTAGACGTTGCTGTTCAAAATATGATATCTCGAGTTTTAGATTTTTTACAGCCTCCTTTATCAATGGTGATGAACCTATAACAAGCATCTCATTCTGATAGGCGCGCTGCTGGTTGAATAGCATGAAATTCTGCATAAATTCCTGTGCCTTATCCTTCGACGATGCCGACGACTCTTTGATATATATGCTCGACGACACTAAATATTTTGGTTTTGTAAGCTTATTGAAAAGCAATGCCGCAGACAGAAAGACCAGCAATGCAATTGCATACCAGTGCCATCTGCGCGTAACACTTCTAACGGTTTTGCGTACATCGAGATATGCCTCGCTGTTACTCTTTTTTTCAGGATACATATTTCAGTTTATTTTTTTATGTAATTGAGTACTAAAACAAACGTGGTTATCGACGACAGGGTTAGTGCCCATGGGAACGTTTGTACTCCCCAGTGTCGGCGACGTAGAGGTTCTACATATACCACATCGTTCGATTTTAGGTAGAAGTGGTTGTTGGCCAGTATATTGTCTTTTGTGACGTCTATTTTGAATTTTTCAATCCTGCCGTTTTCCTCACGTATTATGGTAATAGCTTTTCGGTTGCCATACTCCTCAATATCGCCTGCCATACCTATCGCCTGGAGTATGTTAATGTGGTCGTTTACATAATTATAACGCCCCGGTGCCTTTACCATTCCCAGTATTGTTATGTTTTTGTTTACAAACGATACTTTTACGGTGGGTGAAGTGAGGTAGCCTTCAAGTTCTTTTTGTATAATGATAGACGCCTCTAATGTTGTCATATCCTTTACCTTCACAAAGCCAATGAGCGGAAGGTTTATCGCACCCTCTTTATTGACGGTGTACGACATCAGTGCCAGGTCGGCAGGCGATCGCCCTCCCGACGAACGGCTTGCATCGTTGTTGATGAAGTTGAAGTTGCCATTGTCGAAACTGCCTACTTCAACATATAATTCGTCGAAGGCCTTTATTACCGACTCTTCTATCTTGTTGCTAAAGGTATTGGGGGTGCTGTCGCCCTTGCTTTGTACGTACACTAAGTCGCGCTGGGGCACACATCCTGCAAATATTGCAGCAAACAGAATAATTATGCTAATTTTTCTCACAATCCTGACTATTTTAGGTTAATTGATTGTAAAAATATTATTCCGTTCGATTTTACCATTTTTTTTTACGTTAAAGTATGATTTTTAGTTATTAATGTTTGTTTTAATCGTTTATAGAGGTTTTAAATTATTTAAATAGTAGCTAAATGACGATTATTAAATATGGTATGAAAGGTAAATCATGATGCGTGGTTAAATTATATTTTGCAGGATTACTTTATCCGTAAATTAGTGGTATTTTTTTTGTACTATGACAAATGATATTGAAAATTGCAAAACATATAAATTGCTAATAGTATAGATTCTAAATGTTTGATTATGAATAAGCATCTGATAAAATGGGTTGTACCGTTCGTTTTAGGTATAGCTCTGGCTGCATGTGAAAAGAGTGAAGAGGGAGATGAAACGCTTCATGGCGTTGCAGTTGTTTATGGTGAGGCATCGCAGATTGACGGCATGACTACGGTGCTTACCGATATTGTAAACGGTTATTCC
>JBDHYT010000318.1:0-3937 GCA_039811485.1 Marinilabiliaceae bacterium
GATCGTGATCTCGGTCGCGCTGCTTGCCTCATACAGCCTTGGCAAGTCGGTCGATTTCCCGGCCGATGCCACCGTCACCAATCTTGACAAATTCCACTTCGAGCTGGCCGGCAATCCGTTCGATGCCGGTTTCAACATCGTCACACCGGTAAGTAATGCAACCTTCAAAGGAGTGATGCGCGGAACCATCGACCTGGGATCGCTCAAAGAGGCTATGCCACTGGAAGACATGACAATAGGCGGTATAATCAAAACCGACATCAATGTGGCTGCCAACTACAATATGATTGAAAAGGAGGAGTATGAAAAGATAAATGCCACAGGTAACGTAGAGCTTAAGAACTTTGTATTCACAAGCAAAGATATGCCACAAGGTGTCAATATTTCGGATGCAAGCATGACGCTCTCACCCAAATTCCTATCACTCAACTCATTTGCTATGAAGATGGGCAAAAGTGATTTTGACCTTAACGGACGCATCGAAAACTATCTGGCCTATGCACTAAAAGACGGCACACTAAAGGGAGTTCTCAACCACAAATCGACACTTATCGACTCAAACGAATTTTTGTCGTCGGATAGTGCGACAGAGGCTGTGGCCGACTCGTCGGCATTGGAAATCATCGAAGTGCCTAAGAATATCGATTTTTCACTTAACTCAGCCATTGGCACACTCATCTACGACAAGCTGACCATCAACAATGCGCGCGGTAAGGTGGCAATAAAAGATGGCAGGATTATACTAAACGGATTCAAGATGGATGCTTGTAAAGGCATTATGGAGATGAACGGTGAGTATAATACCCAAAATATGGAGAAGCCGTTTGTGGCCTTCGACATCAATGTATCAGAGATGGACATCAACTCGGCGGTCAACTCCTTCAGCGTGGTGGACAGCATGTTGCCCATAGCCAAGCACGCCTTCGGAAAGGTCAGTACCAAGATGAGTTTCAACAGCCAGCTTGGAAAAGATTTCATGCCAATCCTATCATCAATCGGAAGTCTTGGTACAATGAAATCGGAAAATATTGAGGTCAAAGGAGCAAAATTCCAGACAGGTCTTGCGGCAGCTCGTCAGAACGACAAATATGAGACACTGGTCGCCAACAACCTGAATATCAACTTCAGAATAGAGAATGGCAATCTGATAGTTGATCCATTCAAACCTAAGATGTTTGGCAAAGAGGTAACCGTCTCCGGCACTCAAAGTCTCGACAAGAATATGAAGTTCAATATTGAAATGCCGGTTGAGCGCAAAGAACTTGCGTCGCTTTTATCACTTATGGGGCTCAAGATGAAGGATACCGGAAGCGACCTCCCTGTAGGAGTTGTGATTAAAGGTTCGGTTACAAAACCTGAAATATCGCTCGACTTCACCGAAGCAAAGAAGATTATTGCCAAAGAGGCCGGCGAAAAAATAGAACAAGAGGTTGAAAAGGCAGTTGACAAACTAAAAGATGATCCAAACATCAAAAAAGGTGTTGATGATTTGAAGAAAAAACTGGGCGGTTTCATTAAATAAAACTGTAATACACTTTTATCGATAAAGAGGGATTACCCATAGAGGTTTTCCCTCTTTTTTATTCGTTACCCTCCACACCAAAAACCAATAATGTGCCTATATTGAGCTAATATAAGGGAGGGCACTACCAGATTAACATCAGTTTTTAATGTTTTCGTTTTTATCTCTTCGGCATTAGTCAAAATTTACTACCTTAATCAGATTCTATACCATATATTTGAAGCACAACAATTTTCACATAACGGGATTTTTATGAAAAATCTGATTATAGGCTTCACCTCAAAGCAGAATAATTTTCTGCATAATATTACTCAGGGTATCGAACAGAATATGAGGACCGACGATACTCTGCACAGTATGATTATCGACGCCAATTCGACCCAACCCATACAGACGGCATTGGATGCACAGGAGTTCTCCGCTTACTACGACAACATAATCTTAGTTATCGAAAACGACATGCAGGATACACAGTTAACTCAGTTATCGGTGTTGACTACATATCTGTCGAAGCCATTTTCAGTAATTTTCGAACATCTGAAAAAGAGTTCTAATCCCATTCAAAAGGAGACGATAGCCAATCTCTGCAAAAAAGCAACTGTTGTCTTTTCACTCCAGAACAACATAACCGACTTACTTACACACCATTACCAGACTGAAAGTGAAAAAATAGTAAGCCTCAATTATGGTTTTTGGCCCACTCCGGAGGCTGATAATTCAAAAACAGCCTTGGATCGTATGGCAATAATATGCGACGAATCGACTCTCGAAAGCCTGGAAAACATAATAAAATGCCTGCCAAAACTGAAAAAGGGTTCCAACAAAATAGTGGCCGATATATTTTTACCCGAAGAGCTGACCAATGATTCACACTGGATAATAAGAAACAGGATTTTAATCAACCGTCTGAATCTCAACGACTCAGTATCGTGGAACCGTCTCACCGAAGACTCAATGTCGTCGTTGACATCAAATTATGGTTTATTCTTTTTCTGCTGGAACAGTACTCACGGAGGCAACCGGACAATGCGTTATGAAGCTATGGCATCGGGAGGTATTACCATCGGCATCAACGATCTTTTTGCCGAAGAAAAGTTCAACGATGGCCGCTCAATAATACTAAACCGCGAAAACACATTTAACCTTGCCGAAAACCTCTCGACATGGTTGCAGGATTCGATGTTCATGCGGGGCATAAGAGAGACTGCACAGATGGCCGAAGCAGCCAACACCTGGGTAGATGCAGGAAGGAAAATTAAACGCAATATTGAGGTGGCAGCCTCTTCATGTGCTCAATACACATATCCGGCCTACGACATCCTCACCACTCCACTATTCAGTAATATACACCGTGAGCGTGTTTCTACCATTTTGGCCGCATCTCAAAACAACCTTACCGGTCATGAACTTATGCTGCTCAACAATGCCGCTAGGGTCAACGATGGAGTTTCAATACCTGAGATTGCCGGATTGCTTCACAACTTGAAAATCAACATCGATTCTCTAAATGTTTTCCACGGGTCGCACTTCCTCACCGCACACCTGCTGTTACAACTGTCAAAGCTAAATATTGGAGGCATCACGTCACTGGCATCGGCAGTTTTTGAACAGATGGCACCGGCTGTGAAGGAGGATTACCATCTGATTGAGATTCATTACCATCTGATTAAATTTATTGAAAAAAACACACCAATTCTCGATTTCAAAATCAAGGAACGGGCTGCGTTTCTGATGAATCAGATAGAATCGGAGCAGAACGAAAACATCGGCAATACCGACGAAAACACCCTAAAAACACTGGTAACACTATTAGAGGTGGCCGAGATTACCCGAAACAGAACCATAGCCGAAAAGGCAGCATCGATTCTTGCTTCGTTAGACAACAACAATTTCAGCCATTCGGCATACCGGCCATCCAATGCAATATCTACCGACCGGATAATGTGGTTCAGCTACCTGCTTTCATATTGCCACAACCAGCTTTTCGCCTCCGAACGGAAAGAATACAACATAACACGAATCGATCAGATATGGGGTTGGATATTTGGCTTTAACGATAAAAACAGGATTTTCTTTAACTCCGAATTTGGACGATGCTCAACCAACAGTGATGCTTCAGAGTGCTTTTCATTCTCATCTGTTAACGACACGCTCTTATTTTGGCTTATTCAACATAACGTCCAAAAATCATATATCAGTACCTACTGCTGTAACATTGAAAAAGCACCTCAGGAAAAAACTACCTTTGGATTTTCAAAAGCCCAATCGATAAAATATTGAACCTTAAAACGAAAAAAGGCTGTCTTCTCAGGCAGCCTTTTCTCTTTTTAAGAAATATGATGGCATTAATAAGCCCTCTTTTCTTTGATTCTTGCTTTTTTACCAGTAAGGCTACGCAAGTAGTAGATACGTGCA
>JBDHYT010000319.1:0-3932 GCA_039811485.1 Marinilabiliaceae bacterium
AACACGGTTGATGGACGAAATGAGAGACAAGCTGGTTTATAAATCGTATCTAAGTGCCAAACTATACTTCGACTTGGGCAACTATCTGGGTAACAACTACAAGAGTGCTGTTATAGCTGCCCAGAACAGCTTAAAGGAGTTCCCCGACACCAAGTATAGAGAGGAGTTGAGCTACCTTATATTAGATGCCAAATTTATTCAGGCTGTAAACAGTATTGAGGAGCGTCAGGCAGAACGATACCGCGAAGCCATAGACGAGTACTATGCGTTTTACAACGAATTTCCCGACAGCCGATATATCAAAAAAGCCAATAAGATACTCGAGGAGTCACAGAAGGGGCTGAAAAAATCAAAAGAAACAGACGATAATTAATTAAATACCGATATGTCAACAGACTACAAAAAAAGCAACGCACCGGTAAACACTATTACCTGGAACACCGCAGAACTTGCAAAGGAGACAGGCAATGTCTATCAGTCAACTATCATCATGGCAAAACGTGCCAACCAGATTAGCGTTGACCTTAAAGAAGAGTTGAGCAAAAAACTTCAGGAGTTTGCATCATACAACGATAACCTGGAAGAAGTGTTTGAAAACCGCGAACAGATTGAGATATCGCGTTTCTACGAGCGTCTTCCCAAGGCGGTAAGTATTGCAGCCCAGGAGTTTTCGGAAGATAAAGTCTATTTCCGCCTGCCAGAGAGCGACAACCAGGAGTAATTCACCCTCTATCCGGTAGCTTTAACGGGCTGATGCCGGGGAGAAGTAGAAAATATCCGCTGGCGGATACGAATCTGTTTCCCGCAGGACACGAAGATTTACGCTGATAAGGCGATTATCGGCGTATTCTGCGGGAAATTATTGTAGATAAACCTCAAAAGTCGTAATACAAAACCATCAATACTGACTCAAGATGTTGAAAGGCAAAAAGATAATTCTGGGAATAACCGGCAGCATTGCAGCCTACAAATCGGCCTACCTTCTTCGTGGCTTAATAAAAGAGGGTGCTGAGGTTCAAGTGATAATGACCGAGGCCGGCAAAAACTTTATCACACCGGTAACGATGGCCGCACTATCGGGAAAACCGGTTCTTGGCACATTCTTCGAGAACAGTGATGGTTCATGGCACAGCCATGTGGACTTGGGTATCTGGGCCGACCTGATGTTAATTGCGCCCGCATCGGCCAACACAATGGGCAAAATGGTGACCGGCTTTGCCGACAACCTGCTTGTAACCACCTACCTTTCGGCCAAATGTCCGGTGATGATAGCTCCTGCAATGGATCTGGATATGTACAGGCATCCATCGACACAAAGCAACATCGAAAAACTGAAACAATTTGGAGCATCCATCATTGAGCCTGCAAGTGGTGAACTTGCAAGTGGCCTGGTGGGAAAAGGCCGAATGGAAGAGCCCGAAAGAATAGTAGAGATAGTTAAAGAATTTTTCAGGAATCAGCTGCAAAACTCTACTTTCGAAGGCAAAAAAATATTGATAACAGCCGGCCCCACATTCGAGAAGATTGATCCTGTGCGCTTTATCGGCAATTACTCGTCGGGCAAGATGGGATATGCCATAGCCGAAGAGCTTGCATCGCGAGGAGCTGATGTGGTGTTGGTTTCAGGGCCTGTACAGATTAAGGCTGAACACCAATCTATAAAAGTTATAAAAACCGAGAGTGCAGCCCAGATGTACGAAGCCTGTGCCCAACTGTTTCCCGGTTGCCACGGAGCAGTGATGGCTGCTGCTGTGGCCGACTACACTCCGGAAAATACCACCTCAAAAAAGATAAAACGGGAAGGCGACGACCTGACTTTGACACTAAAGCCCACAAAAGATATTGCAGCCGAACTGGGGAGGATAAAGCAAAACAACCAGTTTCTGGCAGGGTTTGCACTAGAGACTAATGATGCGGTAGAAAATGCAAAACTTAAACTATCGAAAAAAAATCTCGATTTTATTGTGCTTAACTCCCTCGAAGACGAAGGAGCCGGATTTATGACCGACACCAACATAATCACAATCATCGACAGGCACAATAACCCGCAACGCTTTCCGTTGAAGAATAAGAGAGAGGTAGCTGCCGACATTGCAGACAAGATAGAGACCTATCTGAAATAGCCGAAAGGTTACAATCTCTCTCAACTCAAAAACCGGATAAAAAAGAAAAGTAATGCGAAACCTACTAATTGTCCTCATGCTGCTGATAACTGCCCTGGCTCCGGCTCAGGAGTTCCAGTGCAGCGTGCAGGTGATGTCGCCATCGGTGCAGGGAACCAACAAAAAAGTGTTTGAGACACTACAGACTGCACTAACCGAATTTATGAATACCCAACGCTGGACCGACCATCAATATTCGGCACGGGAGCGCATTGAGTGTAACTTCATGTTCAACGTGAGCGATATGGCAAACGACGATTTTAAGGCTACGCTTCAGATACAGGCGCGCAGACCGGTTTTTGGCAGCACCTACTATTCAACAACGCTCAACCTTCAGGATAACGACATCAATTTCAGATATGTAGAAAACCAACCACTTATATTCAATCTCAACAACTTCGACAACAATCTGGTAGCGATTATGGCATACTATGCCTACATGATTCTTGCCGTTGACTACGATTCGTTTGAGATGTATGGAGGAAGCGAATTTTACAAAAAGGCCGAACAGATTGTCAGCCGGGCTCAAACCCGGTCCGAGAAGGGCTGGAAATCGTTTGAGAGTCAGCGCAATCGCTACTGGTTTGTAGAGAATGCGCTCAACGAGGTGCACAAACCATTACGCCAAACCATTTACACCTATCACAGAAAAGGGTTGGACTCCATGGGCGAAAAACCTGAAAATGCACGCCAGCAGATATATCAGTCGCTTGAAAACTTACGTAAAGTGCAGCGACAAACACCAGGCTCATATTTTCTGGCACTTTTTTTCACTGCAAAGGCCGATGAGATTGTAAGTATATATTCGGAGGCATTTGCAATGGAGCGCGGCAAAGCATCGGAGCTGCTTCAGGAGATTGACCCCGGAAATACCGATAAATATTTGAGACTCAAAACAGATAAATAAGAGAAGTCATGCTTCGCAAACTCACAATACGCAACTACGCACTCATTGAAAAGGCAGAAATAAGTTTCGACAAAGGATTATCAGTAATAACCGGTGAAACAGGAGCCGGAAAATCGATTTTACTTGGTGCCCTTGGTTTGATACAGGGACAACGCACCGATGCGGCAATCTTATTCAACAAAGAGGATAAATGCGTGGTTGAGGCTCTGTTCGACATTTCGCAATACGGCCTTGAGAAGATATTTGAAGAGGAAGATATTGACTTTGAAAACCAATCGGTTATAAGAAGAGAAATCACCCCAAACGGCAAATCCCGTGCCTTCATCAACGACACACCCGTCACCGTGGGAGTGCTGAAGACAATTGCAGAACGACTTATCGACATTCATTCGCAACATCAAAACCTATTGCTCGGCGACGACAGTTATCAGCTGGGAATAATAGACACAGTGGCCGGCAACGGCGAGGCGAAGAACATCTACCGCACTCATTTTCTGCACTATAGACAGTTACAACAGAAGCTGAACGAGATGATTGCCGAAAACGAGAAGTTGCGACAGGATCAGGATTATTTCACATTTCAGCATAACCAGCTTAAAGAGGCCAAACTTCAAGCCGATGAACTCCCCGAATTAGAGGAAGAACTTCAGCGACAGTTACATGCCGAGGAGATAAAAAGCGGTGTGGCATTGGCTGTCAACAGTTTGTCGGCCGAGGAGCTCTCAGTTGCCCGAAATATTGCTGATGCAATCAACGGCATCAGCAAAATTGCATCATTCCTGCCTGCCGAATTCAATTCGTTGGAACGATTGGAGGCCACCAGAATAGATTTGGCAGATCTGGCTTCGTCGCTTGACCGGTTT
>JBDHYT010000320.1:0-3918 GCA_039811485.1 Marinilabiliaceae bacterium
AGAGAGCTGGCCTGCTCGTTGGCACCCTCCGACAGTTGCTGCGATGCGATGCTTACCTGATGACTGGCATCAAGGAGACTCAGTGAATTTTCACTCACCTCCCCCACAATTCTTTTCAACACCTCAGTAAGGTCTGCCAATGAATTATTCAGCATTCCAAGTTCATTGTTATCTTTTTGGCGTTCTACCGACAGCGACAAATTACCTTCCGACAACTCTTTAACCTGATTTATAGCCTTATCAAGCGGATAACGAAGCGACCGGTTGAGATAGCGATAAACAAAATATCCGATCAGTACATTTATGGGAGTAGTAATCAACTGAGTATAGCCGCCAAGTAAAGCTTCAATTGTACTCATATAACTGATAAACAGAGTAAATGCTACAGTTATGAAGCTAAACTTAAACATTATCGATTTCTTAAAGATTAATCTTAAAAGAAACCACGCAACAGGAATAAAAGCCAACAAAACAAAGGCTTCGGTAATAACTACACTCATATCTTATTTTTTCGATAGATTTGACAATAATGATATATACGTAAAAACTTAGTTCCCTGTTTCACAAAAAAGCCAATATTAACATCATTAAATCATTTTTTCATAATTTTGCAAAATGAATTCTTCAGCTAATCAACATACAAAAGAGCAGGAATTTATTGCTCAGCATCGCAAGGACGATGTGCGTAAACTGGCACTTACGCTTGCCGGCAGGAACGATATCGACCGCGAGTTCATACTCACACAGATTGCAGGTCTTCAGGCTGTTGAGAAAAAAATTCCGCAATGGAAAGATATCAAGCTGCTTTTCCCGCCCAAACTGTCGATGGAACAGTGTTCATCGGAGCTGACAGCACAATACAAGGCATCTCTATGCAGCGGCGATTCACTCACCGACCTGACAGGTGGTTTTGGTGTGGACTTTGCATTTATGAGTACCGGATTCAACCAGTCAACCTACATTGAGCAGCAGGAGGTACTCTGCAATATTGCCGGCCATAACTTCAATGAACTTCAGATTAAAAATTTCAGTGTGATAAACAGCAATGCCGGTGAATATCTGCAAATAATGGAACACCAAAGCTGTATTTATCTCGACCCTGCACGACGTAACGAACATGGCGGAAAAACAGTACTACTGGAAGATTGCCAGCCAGACATCACGCTGATATACAACCAACTGCTGTCAAAATGCGACCGATTGATGGTTAAACTAAGTCCGATGCTTGACATTTCGATGGCTTTATCCGGAATGCCCAAAACCAGGGAAATTCATATAGTTTCGGTTGATAATGAGTGTAAGGAGCTGCTGTTTATTTCCGATAACGAGGAATCCACCCGTATCAGAATAATTTGTATAAACCTATCAACCAACAAGATAGCACAACACTTTGCATATATCAGAAATGATGAGAGCAATACAATATGCAGCTATACCGATTCAATATCAAAATACCTGTACGAGCCCAACAGTTCGATAATGAAGGCAGGTGCATTTAAGCTTATCGCATCGCATTTCGACATAGATAAACTACACCAACAGAGTCACTTATACACCTCAGGAAAACTTATTGAAAGCTTTCCCGGCCGTGTTTTTGAGGTGCTAACAATTCACACCTTATCAAAAAACGACATAAAATCACTAAAAACACTATCTCCCACTGCCAATATAGCAATCCGCAACTACCCCGGAAGTGTTGACATGCTACGCAAGAAACTGAATATCAAGGAGGGAGGCAACGACTATCTGTTTGCAACTACCCTGAACGACGAACGAAAAGTGATAATAAGGTGCAAAAAACTCAACTGATTACATAAATCAGCTTTTGAAAAACCTCCGGTCAATAATTGTTGCCACGGTAAGGTCGCCGGTAACATTCACAACTGTACGGGCCATATCGAGGATACGATCCACCGGTAGCACTATTGCAACCCATGCAGGATTCAGCCCCACACTGCTCAGCACAACCATAAGCATAACCACAGCCGCACCTGGTACAGCAGCAGCTCCAATGCTTCCCAGCAGACAGGTAAGCATGACTATCATCATCTGCATAAATGACAGGTCCACCATGTGAAGCTGAGCCGTAAATAGAGCTGCAACAGCAAGGTACAGGCTGCTACCATCCATATTTATGGTGGCGCCTATTGGCAACACAAACGATGACACCTGTGGTGAAATCTTCAGATTTTGTGTGGCACAATCGAGAGTAACCGGGAGCGTAGCAGCACTTGAACTCGACGAAAATGCCAACAACTGTGCGGGTGCTATTGAGCGAAAAAAGTTTACTATTGATATCTTGCCCAGCATGAGCTTAAGGTAGATAGGATACAACAACAAAAGTACAATTAACAGCCCCATTGCCACAGACAATGCGTAAACTCCCAAGCCTTTAAAAATCTCAATAACCTTTCCGATATCATTGCCCGCCATATCATTAATCACCCCGGCCATAAGAGCAAACACAAAAAACGGAGCACCTGCCATTATCAACTCCACCATCCTCATCACTATCAGAGCACCCCCATCGAAAAAGGCACGTATCACCGACGTCTTATCCGAAGGGACATAAAGGATGGCAACACCAAAGAAGAGTCCGAAAACAATAATTTTCAGCATATTCCGATTATCAGACATTGCCGAAACGATATTATCAGGAATCAAGTCCTCAACAAAGCTGAGTGGAGTGGAATTTTGCCGGGCTTTGGCACTCTCGCCCAACCGAGCATCAACACCATAATCGCCTGATGTAGTGAGAGTATCGCCATTTTGCAAAAACATAAATACCCCATCGGACGTAATCTGATTATTAGTCTTACACCACTGCTCGTATTGAAGCCTGTTCTCTTTCAACAGCAGAGAGTCAACCTGCTTACCTGGTTTAAACAATAGTCCCATTCCCAAGCCGGTAGCAACGGCCAGAAAGGAAGTAGAAATAAACAGAACTATTGTTGACAGCCCTATTCGTCCAAGTTCCTTTGGATTGCCAAGTGATGCCACACCACTAACCACCGAAAAGAGTATAAGAGGTACCGCTATCAGTTTGAGAAGGTTGATAAAAATCCTCCCCCAGGGAGCAATCCAGTTGGCGGTAAAGGAAGCTAAACCCAGATGACCTGATAAAACTGCCCACAACACACCCAGGACTAACCCGGCCACAATCTTGACATGAAGCGGTATCTTATTCATTATCTGTACGTTTTAGCCAGAAGCATCATATCGACAAGTACCATTGCAGCCATCGCCTCCACAATGGGCACCGCACGCGGCAACACACACGGATCATGACGCCCCTTAACGGTTAAATCAACCTCATTACCTGCATTATCCACCGTTTTTTGTTCTTTTAGAATAGTTGCAATAGGTTTAAAAGCCACATTGAAATAGATAACCTCGCCACTGGATATACCACCCTGAATTCCGCCACTATGGTTGGTTGTGGTACGCACCCTGCCGTCCTGCATCACAAAACGGTCGTTATGCTCCGACCCTTTAAGCGTTGTTCCCTCAAAGCCCGAACCATATTCAAAGCCCTTAACTGCATTGATGCTCAACATGGCGTGGCCAAGCATGGCGTGAAGCTTATCAAACACCGGTTCGCCCCATCCGGCAGGCACATTTTTTATTACACAAGTGATAATGCCTCCCACCGAATCCTTTTCTTTACGCACCTCTTCAATATATTCAATCATCTTTTCGGCTGTTGCCTGGTCGGGACAACGCACCATATTATTCTCAACTGTAGTCAGATCCAGCTCGGCATAAGGCTTTTCCACTTTTATATGGCCCACCGCCGAAGTATAAGCCTGAATTGTGATATTATGCTTGCGAAGCATCAGCTGCGCCACGGCACCTGCCACCACACGGGCTATGGTTTCGCGGGCCGATGATCGGCCACCGCCACGGTAGTCGCGCAAT
>JBDHYT010000321.1:0-3892 GCA_039811485.1 Marinilabiliaceae bacterium
AAATGCAGACCTGCTGAAAATGCATGCCTACAAGGATGCAATCCGCCGGACGGGTGGAGCCTATGTGTTATATCCGGGTGACAAATCCGTAAACCAAATAGGTTTCCATGAAATTATTCCGGGTCTGGGGGCATTTCCGGTAAGGCCATCAAAAACCGATAGTGGTACAGGAGAACTTAAAGCATTCATTCTTGAGATAATAGAACACTTTATAAACCGCGCCTCTCAGCGGGAGAAAATCGCATACCGGGCATTTGATATCTATAAAAACCCTCCTGAATCAGGCAATGAGGTAAAAGAAAGGTTGCCCGAAACAATTAAGGACAACAGGGATTTATTACCGGATGAAACTTATGTTCTGGTAGGATTTTATAAGAAAGAGCCCGACCAGTACGGCTGGATCCGAAAAACCGGACTATATAATTTCAGAATGGGTACAGGTAATGGCTCACTTATTCTTGATAAGGAAACGGTTAGCTTCAGATATCTGCTGCTTCACACTTCCGGAGATGAAAACTCAGGTGATTTATGGAAAATTGTAAGCAAAGGCCCCAAAGTTTATTCAAAAGAAGATTTAATAAAGAAAAAGTATCCTGTACCATCACACGAAAATTATCTTGTCATAGAGATAGAGCCCGTAACCGAACCTGAACTTAAAGACATAAAATGGGATTTCAAAAAACTTAAAAACTATCAGAAAGGAAACAAATCAGCATTCCCTTTTACCACAAGCCTTGCTGAACTTATGAAACATAGAGTCAGGTAGTCTTCCTCCATATCCCGGCAGACTGACCAGAGCAGTTTTCCTGCTCTTCATTTTAAGGTCCATGGCAGGAAAGCATATATTGTTAATCCCGAACACCAGAAATTACCTTTGTGTCCTTTGCGTAGAACCTTTGCGTCCTTTGCGGTTTGCACCAACATTCCGATATCTTACAGGCATTTCTCCCGGCCTGCTTGCTGCCAGGCACACGACCGACGACTTGCGACTGACGACCAACCATCAGGTTATACCTTCCCGCCGAAAGAGATTTTCAGTTGACTGCTATCAACAACACCTATCTCAAAAAAAAGAAATTCCCTCTACCACAAATTTACAACCACAGATAAATGTCTCAGGGGTTTTAGTCAAATCAACTCCTTATTTCGAACAATAGTTACTTGACACCTTTATGAATTTTCGTAATTTTGGTTAAACAGTTGGCTCGCAGGTTCCTTTTGCATGAACAAAAGAACCGTGCCTTCAAATCCGGTTTTCGTTGAGTTACATTTGATTTTATGAATATTACCTGTACGATACACGACATACATAATTCGCAACTCACCCCTTATATAAACCACTATGTTACTGTGGATTTCAGTTCTATGCCACACAATAGAGTTGAGATAAAAGGCCCCCCTGCTGGTTTTCCAATGCTGCAGTTTCATTTTGGCGGAAACACAAATTATTACCGGCACAAACATTTTACTGACCAGTCACTGTTTATCGGCCAGCATGGTGGGCATACACTGGTTTATCCCACACGCGAAACGAAACTGTTATCCGTAAACTTTAAACCCTACGGATTATATAATCTTTTGGGCATTTCGCCCCATGGATTCAAGAACAGCGGAATGGAGAGCCGGCTATTTTTTGGCGACGCTAATGTAAACCGAATCACCAACACACTAAAAAACGATGGAATAGAAAATGGAATATCAGAACTGGAATCCCTATTGCTTAATTTTCAGAATAGTAAAGTAAAATCACTGCCTTATTTTGATGACCTTGTAGAAAAAATAAATACTGAACATGGCCTGATTAAATGTACTGATGTGCTGAATAAAACTGTTTCGGTTCGCACAATTCAGCGCTATTTCAGGGAAGTAATCGGAATATCTCCCAAATTATTCTGTCAGATACTGCGCCATAAACACATTCTGGAATTGCTGTATAAAAACCCTGAATTGAAGTGGAGCGACCTGCAACTCAAGGGTTTTTACTACGATTTTGCACATTTCACCAAGGACTTTACCCGCTTTTCGGGTTCAACTCCCAAAAGATATCTGCCACTGAAAAATGGTTTTGCTGTGGCGTTTCTAAAATCTCATTAATTAGATTTCTGTCGCTTTTTTACATACTCATTATTTATTTGTAGCGTAATTTGTGACTATTGTGCATTAATCTAAAATAAATCTATATGAAAATCATTAAATTAATCTTGGCATCGGTATTCTGTTTATTGCTAACAGTCAATGCAAAGGCTCAGTTTCTTGAGAAAATGGGCCAAAAAGCCATGAAAAAGGTAGAACGTGAAGCCGAAAAACGTACTGAGCGCAGGATCGATAGAGGTATTGACAAAACCTTCGACAAAGCCGAAGAAAAAATAGATGGCACTGTGAAAGGTGACAATAAAAACACTAAGGAAAAGAATGACAAGCAGGTAAATAACACCCAGAGAGCCGGCGATAACATTGAAAACTCTCCGGTTGAAAACGAAACTGCAGTTGACTCACCAGAGCAGTCACCATCTGTTATCAACTGGGCAAAATATGATTTTGTACCGGGCACTGAAATTATTTTTGAAGATAATCATGAAGGCGAGCAAAACGGCGAATTTCCGAGCAAATGGAATCTGGTAAGCGGCACCATTGAGAATGCAAATTTCAACGGTGAAAATATGATTTATTTTCTTGAAACCGGAAATTTTCCCAACGGTATAGTTCCCCTGTTAAAGGAGCCTTCAGCCGATTATCTGCCAGATGAATTTACTGTAGAGTTTGATGCCTACTATGAAAAAGGACAATTCAACAATATATTCACTGTGCACTTTTACGACGCAAAAAATAAACTGCAGAAAAGAATTAATGATGGTTTTATTGATTTTTATATAAACGGCGCAAAATACGCACACACACAAACTGAAAAAAAGCTGGGTGGTGCAAAAGCCATACATGTAGATCGCAATAATTCACATTGGCGGCATATTGGTATTTCGTTTAACAAAAGAGCTCTGAAAGTTTATATGGACGACACACGCCTGCTGAATATCCCTAATATTGAATTTAATCCTACAGGTATTACCATCGCGACCAACCATTCCAATGAAGAACATAAGCAATTTATCAAAAACATACGGATAGCCAAAGGCGCAGTACCTTTGTATGACAAGGTGCTTACCGACGGTAAGTTTATTACTACCGGGATTAAATTTGATGTAAACAAAGCTACAATTAAACCCGAAAGTGCTGGAACCATCAACTATGTATTCAAAATGATGCAGGACAATCCTGATTTGCGTTTCTGCGTAGAGGGACACACCGACAGCGATGGCAGCGATGCTGCCAATCAAACCCTTTCAGAGAAACGTGCCGAAGCCGTTCGTGCCGAACTTATCAGACTCGGTATTTCTGCCAACAGACTTACTAGCAAAGGCTGGGGTGAAAGCAAACCTATGACCGGCAATGATACACCCGAAGGAAAGGCTCAGAACCGCCGAGTGGAATTTGTGAAACTATAATTAACTAAACCTGAATAAATTATGAAAAAACTATCATTACTTATCGTGCTGGTCTGCTCTGTAATACTGGCAGCAGCCCAGCCAACCTACAACTATCAGAAGCGGTTTCAGGTAAAATCTGGACATGTTGAATACGAACTATCGGGAATGACCACTGGCACCAAATCAATATGGTGGGATGAATTCGGCGATAAATACCGTGAGGAAATAAAAAGCAGCCAGACGGTAAAAACGGGTAAACGCACAGAAGTTGTTAAGAATCATTCTCTTTCAATTGCCGATGGCACCTACTACTATAATGTAAATATGGAGACCATGGAGGGAACCAAACTGCACAAAAAGGCCATCCCCGATTTCTCCTTACTCGGCAGTGGCCTGAACGACAATGAAAT
>JBDHYT010000322.1:0-3890 GCA_039811485.1 Marinilabiliaceae bacterium
CGTGCTTGATGCGTTTACCGTTTTTCAACATAGTTTTTTGCTTTAAAAACGGTCAACCTATATCAGGGAATGACAGTTTGACAATTTGAAACACTCTGACTTAAAGTCATTTACAACCAAAACTTCCCACATAAAATAACTGAATGGCTATTTTATGTGGGAGGTTGTTTTAATATGGTCTATTTTTTTACAACAACCTTTTTGGTATAAACTCCTCTATCAGTTGATAATCTTACAAGATAAAGGCCTGTTTGATTAATTTCCAGGTCATGCTCAGTTTTCCCTAAAACATTTTCGGAACCTACTACTTGTCCTGCGGCATTAACCACTTCAAGTCTATAGGAATCTGATGGCATAATAATTCGAATAAAACCATCTGACGGATTTGGGAAAAGATTAAAATCGATCAATTCGACATCATCAGTTCCATTTGCCATATAAGTAAGAGCATTATAAGCATTTATTCTACCATATCCATAATATTGATCCCATCCGGACACATCTTCACCCGGGAGTCCAACCATATCTTCGGCAGTGGATTCGATAATAGACTTAATTTGAGCGGGAGTTCGGTTTTTATTCTGAGCAAGCAGCAACGAAGCCAGTCCTGACACATGAGGTGCTGCCTGCGAAGTCCCTCCCCAATAATAACCATAACTGATGTCAGAGGTATGTGACAAACCAAAAATATAATTACCTGGAGCTACCACCGAGATATGACTACCAAAACTGCTACCACTTGTAGAACTCCAAAAGAAAGGCACCGCCCGTTTGTCGTCAGGATTTGTTGCTCCTACAGCAATAACTCCTGGAATTGCAGCAGGATAATAAGGTTCATTTGAATTGAAATTCATCATACTGACCACTACGGTAACGTTTTTATTCAAAGCATAGTTTATCGCATTAGTTAAAGTAAGAGATGCAGAAGATCCCCCCAAGGACATGTTAATAACTTTTGCCCCATTATCTACAGCATAGTAAATTGCAGAGATCCACCACGAATAAAAACCCTTATTATCTTTATCCAATCCTTTTAAAATCATCAACTTACAATTCAAATCTACTCCGGCATAACCTATACCATTATTTCCGTTGGCTCCAATAATGCCGGCAACGTTAGAACCATGCCCATGGTCATCGGTAGGAATATTATCGTTATTGGCAAAATCCCAACCATTTATATCATCAACAAATCCGTTGTTATCATCATCAATTCCGTTTGCCGGAATCTCCTTTTTGTTTTCCCAAATTCTACCTGATAATTCAGGATGATTAAGCTTCGCTCCACTATCAATTATTGCCACAACCACATCGCTACTTCCTTGTTCTATAGTCCAGGCATTTTCCATATCTATATCGGCTCCGGCTTTTGAAGCTAACAAAGAAAAGGTTCCATTATTATTAAGTCCCCATTGCCTGCTATAATATTGATCATTAGGAACAAACCCCATCATACCTGCCCCCATTCCTACATGATCGAGTTCAGCATATTCAACCTCATCCAAACCAGCATATTCACGGATAACACCATCAATATCAGCCTCAATTGGAACATTAACTAAATAAATGGCACAATTGGAAATCTCAGACAATACAACTTTATCAACCTTTTCAACATTAAACTTTCTGTTTATACGCCACATATTGTCTGATAAAGCCTGATTTTGTCGGGCAGGAAACAATAATCCATCAGTTCCACTGTTTTTTAATTTGACGATAACCCTTTGAAACTTAAAATCTACTTGCCCTAATGACAAGAAACTAAAAATCATTACCATCAACAAAGTAAAGCCTGCCCTTTTCATATCTCTCCGTTTAGTAAAACATCAGGAAAAAATTCTTCTTTACAATTTACTTAAAACAGAGAAAATAGTCAACCAAAAATCGCTATAACAGGAAAACAAAAATCACAAGTTATTCAAAATAAATCTGACATCTAACATGTTAAAAATTCATTTCAATCTTCACCACAGGGATAAAAAACTCCTTTTCGCAGCCTTCAAAACCTGAATCGATAAGCTCCAGGCATTTTTCCAATGATGTTCTGCACTCACAATCGGGCTTGCATCTGTACATTTCCAATAACGGAAATCTGTCGGTTATCCTCGATTTTAATTCAACAAGTGACGGGGCTTCAGGCAGAGCGGAGTACTCCTCGTAGGTGTAATTTGTAAAAACCACATTTTTATTAATTCCACTGGTATCAAGTAAATAACCGTTCTTGAGTTCCACAGGCATTGCGGGAACATTGTTAAGCAGCAAATCGCCGGGTGCAGGAAACCACACTATTTCGGTACGCCCTTCATTCATTAACAGAGGCACAAAATGTCTGTAATCGGCTTTGGTTTTATAAATAACCACATCAGGCAAGGCCATTGGCATAAGGGTTTGATTACCAGCAAAGTCAGACACCTTCACAGGCATCTGACTTTTGCATGATATCATAAATATTATTAATGGGAATATCAGTCTATACATAATTTAAGCAAATAATAATTAATGCTTAATGAACTTTCTGACAGCAACATCACCACCTGAAACAACCCTAACTATATAAGTTCCAACCGGATAAGAGGTAACGTTCAGTTTAACCTCATTAGCAGAATCTTTATATTCACTTAATAGTTTTCCTGCCAGGTTAAATATCTTAACGCTTTCAATTGGTTTTTCAGCCTTCACGTTGATATAATCAGAAGCCGGAATAGGATACAGGATGACCGCCCCATAACCACTCTCATCCACCGAAGTAGCTATATCCCTCAATGTAAACGGAATAAGTGATGTAAGCTGCTTCCAGTCACCGGATGTTGCCCCCTGATAGAATATTGCAGCACTATAATCACCCTCGGTCAGATTTATATCCCCTTCAAAAACTACATTTTTCTGATTACCGGCATCAAGTACAAAGTCCTGATATCCGATATAACCAATACTACTTCCACCTGAGCGATTAAAGAAAAAGAGGATTATTTTATTGTCGAATATTGTTCCGTCATTCCTAAGGGTTGCTGTAAACCTGGCTCCTTTCATGGGTACATTTGCATTATCGGCAAATGAAGGAGTTCCCAACACTTTAAGATCGGGAGTACCGGTCTGTTCACCCAAAATTGTTACCGGGGTATTAAAACCGGGAATAGCACTCAATTCTACAGGATATCTGGCATTATTATATCTGTCGAACAACACCTGAAGGGTATATTCACCCGGTTCTACTGTTACCTTGTCGGAAAAATAGACCTGCTTTGTCTCACCACCAACCAGATTCAATGGCTGATTCGGAAAGGTCATAATCACATTTGCGTCATTCTTTTTGACCAACTGCAGTGTAACTACCGAGTTATACTCCAGGTTAGTTGAGTTGGAAATATTGCACCATATCTGCACCTTCTTATCCTTATATGGTTTAGCAGGGTTAATTATTGGTGAAGCCACACCAAGAACCGGATAATCGTTTGCGGTGGTTTCAAAAATAACCTGTGATGCAGTAACTTTAGCTTTCACATAATTGGGAGTACCAACGGCACCTCTTATGGGCTGCCAGTTATTGCCGGTTTCACCTTTCATAACAAAATAGAGCCGATAATCTCCTGCCGGAATAGATGATGGAACGTCAACATCATTAAACCAAAATTTACTATACCCTATATGGGATGCCAGAGGAGATGATACATAATCATAGCTTTTAATTAAGTCTCTAACAGTTCCATCCACGTCACACACTGCAACACCTATATACCCTGCAAAACTTGCAGCTCCCATATTCCATAAGCCATCCACACTCATGGTAAATTTACCAGAACGTGCAACCGAGGCAACATCAACATAAGGAATCTTGGAAAGGGTAAGATTAAAAATAGGATTAGAAATATTATCTTCCTTCTGAATTCCGA
>JBDHYT010000323.1:0-3890 GCA_039811485.1 Marinilabiliaceae bacterium
CATTTACGGTCTTTGCAAGCAGTACACGCTTTAAAAAAGTTAATTTGTGTGATTTTGTGCTACCGAAACAGTTGACAGTGGAAAGTGGAGAGTTGAAACAATTGACAATTGATAGTTGACAGTTGACAATGAAAAAATCAACACTTAACAGCTGATAACTAATGGTTTTAAAGCAAATCCTGTAGGGATAAAATATTGGTAGAAGATTGATTGCCTGCCGTTCTATCCCGTACCGTACTGGACGAAACCGCACGCTATGCAACGTTTGCTACCGATATTACGTGCCTGACGGCACGGTAGCCATTCTATTTTCCCCGCAGGGGATACATCATGAGAAACCGTATGCAAGCGAAGCGCAGCTTACGGTGGGACGTAGGATTACAGGGGAAAACCCGGCATGGGGTGAGATTATGGGTTAAGTGACAATTGAAAGTTGACCCTTCGACAGGCTACCAATGACAGATTTACATAAGTGCCTCATTCATAGGCAATCCATTCATCTCCTGTCATCAACACATTATGACCAAATTTTTGGGTAAAAACTCAGGGTGACGGAGTTAAATGATTAAATGGTTGAAGAGAATTTAAAGTCGTGGTGTCGGGAAATCTGACTCCGGATGGAGTCGCATATATATAGCTGCAAAGTATCAAAACCTGAAACAACCTCGGAGTGGGTCGCATGTTTTTATGCCATGAAATGATGACATATCAACAACTGTATGTAAGGGCGGCGTACGGTTTTTTAAGTTCGTTGTGTTAATCGGCTCGGAGAGCCTGACTATGCATAACCGCGGGTTTCAAGCCTTAGCACACGCACATCACGCACACTGCCCAAAGTGGCAGAACCTTTTTCGTGCCAATTAGCGGTAATTAGGTGACAATGGATTTTAATTGACAATTGATAGTTGACAGTTGATAATGAAAAAATCAACAATTAACAGCTGATAACTAATGATTTAAAGCCAATTCTATAGGGATAAAATATTGGCTGATAATCATAATTCCGACATTCTATCTGTAATCAGTATGATGCATTGTCAAAAGCTATTGATTATATGAATATTAATACATTGTTTTTCATTGATTTTTCTTTTTATTTAATAAATTTGCAATACATTCAACTAATCAAAACAAATCATTATGAAAAAACAAGCAATAGGGATGCAGGGAAATGCAGTTGGAATCCCTTATAGATAAACCAAAAATTGCAAACAATTAATAGATTGTTAACACATAAAGTGCACATCCTAATAATTCGACTTCTAAAAATTTAGCAGTAGATTTTAATGTTTAAATAAGAATCTATGAGAATATTGTTATCCACTCTTTTATTATGTCTCTTTATCAACTTAAATGGACAAGTGGCATTAATAAAAGTAAAATGCCGTGTTGTTGATGCTCTATCATCAACGCCTGTTAGTTTGGCCACAGTTACAAATATGAATGGATACAATAAAACCAGTGCTATTACAGACTACTCCGGAACTTGTTGGCTTGATTTACCACAAGGGAAACAAAATTTACAAATAGAGCATTTAGGTTATGCGCCATTAAGCATTGAAGTAATTGTAAATGATAAGGTTACCGGAGAGTTTAATTTTACTCTTTATGAATTATCTTACAATATGGATGATATTATAGTATATGGTAATCAAAATAAAACAAAAAACATCATCAGGAATGTTGTGGCTAACTTTAGTGCAAAGTTGGTTTCTACCATTTATCAATCATCCGGTTTTGTGCGCAAAACAAGGACAAAAGATAATTTATATGTTTTTTATGGTGATGCCGAGATTGATCATATAAATGGAGGATATGCTTCAGTTGGTCATGCATACAATATCAGTAAAGCAAAAAACATACGAATCAGTGATCAGGATATTTCACTAAGCACCTTTAATTCTGAAAGTTTCACTAACTTTGGTGGTAGTCTTTTATCATACGACCAAATTTTATTGCCACTATTATTAAATGATAGTTTCGATTTTTTTGTAATTGATAATCCGACAGAGAAACTTGGAAGGAATTGTATAGAGATTAATTATCGAAGGATTCCTGAAAAATGGCGGGTTCAAAAGGGACGATTTTTAATGTATGATGAACGTTATCAATATGGTAAAATTGTTATCGACACATTAAACCATGAAGTGTTACAAATTATTAACCAAGGAGAACGCATTAATCCTGAACTGGGGTTGCCGGAAAATTTTTATTCTGCCTCGGAATTTATAAAAAAAGACGGTCTGTTATTCTTGAAAAATACACACATAGTATCAGCATACGAAGAGTTATCTTTAAATGGGATAGACATACATCAGATTGTTACAACGTCACATATAGATTTCAATAGTTTTACTATCAACAACCTATCGCCTGATGAGATAAAAAATCGGTATCAATGTGACGTAAGTGTTGATAACCGTTTCGGCACAAATAGTTTGGCCTTTTACGGCAAAAAACCGTCTTGTGATAAATTAGCAAAATACTCACCTGCCTTCTGGGCAACTACAAGTTTTAATAAAATAGATTCTTCTATAAGAGCTGCCATTGAGAAACTTTCAGGCAGACCGCTGGAAGAACAGTTTGCAAATAATACAGAGTTGTTAATCAGTGAAAGAATGATACAATTAGGTTTCAAATCCTTTCAAGGTCATGCAAAAACAATTTTCAAGAAAAGATTGAAAGAGGTCAAACGAGATAAATTTATAAACGATTGTAATTGATCTAAACATTTGATTAACACTATGAAAAACATAACAACCTGGTCACTGGGACTTTATCTAATCTATTCCACATTGTGTCAATGTACATCAGACAATGAAAATGCGTATGAAAAGATAAAAAAACATGCTACCCACAAAAACATCATAATTGAACATATTTCAATAGATACAGTTAAGGTAAATCATTTTCTGTGCCGCTCGGGCGATGGTTTCTGGAAAAACGTTAAAGACACACTATATTACTTTGATAGAGAACTTGGAGTAGTAGATAGATACTCACCAGATGGAGATTTTATAGGTCGCAATCTCGGCTTCGGACAAGGACCGGGCGAAATATTGGATGAATTTGTTTCGGCTTGTGCATATAAAGATGGGTGGATAGTTGCCGAGAATAGGTATGTATATTCTTTCAATGAAGAATTTAAGGAGAAGAGAATTAAAACTCTGGTTAATTGGGAGAAAGACCTTAATGCACAAAAAGAACGAATCATAAAAAACCCCAAACCATCAGAACAGGTAGAAGTTTATACGCCCGAATGTAATCCTCCGCAGTTGATGCATCTATCTGATAATAAGTTTTTAATGAAAGTTAAAAGTTCTTATCCATCACTCTTCTCGCTACAGTTCTATAACGAATCAGCTATTGCTGCTATTTATGATTTTGATAAAGGTAGTATCGTAAAGCTTTTGGGTAGCTATCCACCAATATATCAGGATGGATATTGTTACCCTGCCTTTTCTAACCCTTACTTTACACCCTATAAAAATGGTGGATATTTACTTACATTCCCTATGGATCCAAATATATATTTATGCAACGAATATTTAGAACCATCAGGTTCATTTGGCCTTCCTGGGGAGATGAACGATACAAAGTACAGTAAATATAGTGATAATGAAGAGTTGGCTCATAGTGAATTCTTAAAAGAGTTAAATCAAAAAGGGTACAATGTTTCACTATTTTACGACTCAAATAGAGATATTACACTGAGAGTATATAAAACCGGTAAGGTCAACAATAGCATTACTGAAAACAACAAAAGCAGAATGCAGATTTACAAGGGATTCGAACTGATAGGAGATGTTGCCGTGCCGGACAACTTTGAAATATTCGCAATTAAAGGCGATTACTATTTGGCTGATGGCTATATAAATGCACTTGAAGAT
>JBDHYT010000324.1:0-3883 GCA_039811485.1 Marinilabiliaceae bacterium
TGTGAGAGAATTGGACGGAATTAAATATCAACACGGAAAAAAAGTGCGTCGAAAGCTCGAGATTCCACACAAAGAAGTGGACAAAATCCGCAAACATCACAATCTCAGCTACGTAACCGACTCAACCAATACCGAGGAACACTACGTAAGAAACAGAATAAGACACTCGGTAATGCCGGTTTTCAAAACCATCAACCCGTCGTTTCTCGATACTATGACCGGCAATATGCAACGCCTGTGTGACATTACGGAGCTGCTAAACGATGCGGTGGCCGATTTCAGAAAAGAGGCGGTAGCCACCGAGGGCGACCGTACGTTAATATCGAATAGGGTGCTCCTACTCCACAACCACCGTCGGCTAATGCTGTTTGAGATTTTAAGCGGATATGGATTCACAGCATCTAACACAGCCGATATTCTAACGTGTGTGGAAGAGGATAGAGTAGGGCGTCAGTTCTACTCGCCACAATTCAGAATTATTGTGGACAGATACAATATCGTCATTATGCCGCGTAACCTCCAACGCGAGGAGAACGAATATTATATCGAGAGTCAGACAAACCACATCAATAGCCCCATCGAGCTTACCATCAAGGAGTACGACAGAGATATCTCCTTCAAAATAGAGAAATCGAAACAGACCGCAATGTTCGATGCCTCAACAATCCAATATCCGCTTACGATAAGGCGATGGCAGGACGGCGATATATTCAAACCACTTGGCATGGAGGGTTTTAAGAAGCTGAGCGACTATTTTACCGACCGCAAATTCAGACTCGACCAGAAGGAGAACGTATGGCTACTACTATCGGGCAACGACATTATATGGATTATTGGCGAACGCACCGACGACAGATACAAGATAACCGACAAAACAAAAAGGGTTCTGGAGCTTAGACTGCAGATTTGAAAAACCCTGGCAACATCAGCAACAACAATGGAAAAGAAGAACTGACAGCTGAAAACCAAACAAATATTTGACATTAGTGCAAAAAAAGATTATCTTAATAGTTCATTTTGAATGATTATCACACAATAATTCATTATTAACATAAAGAGACTATTATGGAGAATCAAGTTCATGCAATGCCGCGCATTGGCGATCCGGCACCTGAGTTTAAAGCTGTAACCACCCAGGGCGAAATAAACTTCCCATCGGACTATAAAGGCAGTTGGGTGATACTTTTCAGCCATCCGGCAGATTTCACGCCCGTATGCACATCAGAATTTATGACCTTTGCCTCGATGGAAAAACAGTTTAATGAACTAAACTGCAAACTGGTAGGCTTGTCGGTTGACGGGCTTTACAGCCACATAGCATGGCTACGGACCATCAAAGAGAAGATTGAATACAAGGGCATGAAGGATGTTGAAGTGACCTTCCCGCTTATCGAAGATATCACCATGGAGGTGGCATCGAAATACGGAATGATGCAGCCAGGCGAGTCGAACACCAAAGCGGTGCGTGCAGTATTTTTCATCGATCCCAAAGGAATAATACGTACAATAATATATTATCCGCTAAGCATAGGTCGCAACTTCGACGAGTTGCTGCGTGTGGTTCAGGCACTTAAGACAGCCGATGAGTTTGGTGTGGCGTGTCCTGCCGACTGGCGTCCGGGCGACGATGTGATAGTTCCCACAGCCGGCTCATGTGGCGTGGCAAAGCAGCGGATGGAGACTCTGGATGGTTCGCTGAAATGCTTCGACTGGTTTTTCTGCACCAAAGAGCTTGATATAAAGGTCGTTATAGACAAGATTGTGAAATAGTGAAATGGTTGAATGGTTGAATGGTTGAATTACCAAATTATTAAGTTATAGTTTTTTGAATTCTCCATTATTGTTAGGGATTGAGACTGTCCTCCGGGGCAGTCTCGCTTTTTATGCCATAGCTCCTTTAGTTAGCTGAATCACTGTAATTTCGGGGCGCATACCAACCCGTGCAGGCAAACCAAGCACACCAAGTCCGCGATTTACGTAAAGATACTGTTTATCTTTACTATAAATGCCGGCCCAATGCTTAAACTTATACTTTGCCGGACTCCACTGCATACCTTTAAAATCGAAGCCAAACTGCATCCCATGGGTGTGGCCGGCCAGCGACAGGTCGAAACGGCTCTTTCCTACAACCTCATCAGTCCAATGGTCGGGGTCGTGGGTAAGCAGGATGGAGAACGGTGTACCGGCATCTATTTGCGACTCGGCCTTTCGTAAGTCGCCATACTGCGGGAAAGGCGGACGTCCCCAGTTTTCGACACCGGCAATAGCCATCGAATCGCCATTTCTGCCTATGGTTACTGCTTCATTGCGCAACAATTTGAATCCCAACCGGGCATGAGCATCAACAATACCCTGGAAATTGGCATTAAACTCATCATCACTCTTCCATTTTGAGTAATGACCATAATCGTGATTGCCCAAAATTGAATATTTGCCCTGCTTTGCCCTAAGCCTGTCAAACACCCTCTCCCACCCTTCGGTCTCCTGTGCAAAATTATTCACAAGGTCGCCGGTGAAGCAGACAATATCGGGATTCTCGGCATTTATCATATCTACGGCATTGTTGAGCTCGTGATGGTTTGTATTGAAACTTCCCAGATGAAGGTCGGAGATATGCACAATCTTCAAGCCATCGAACTGCGAAGGAAGATTTGGGAAAGAGAGTCTCTGGTATCGGGTTTGGAAATTGAATCTTCCCTTGCTCCATCCCATCATCAGCGATACAAAAGGCGCAGAAGCCAACACGATACCCACCTGACTGGTGAACTTACGCCGTGTCATAACAGGATATTTACCCGCATTCATCCTGTCGGTCCAATGACGACTAACAGGCAGACGCTTCACCATCTTTTTTGCCCTACCCACAAGCAGATGCCAAAGGGTATAGATGGTTTTGGCACCATAAAGCATGCTGAATATCAGCATTATATTCTGAAACACTATATAATCGTGCCAATCGGTGATGGCCGAATGCTGTACGAAATAGTAGGAAATAAGCAGCAGGCTGGCCACCGACACCACTAAATGGAGAACTCCAAGGCCACGGCTATTTTTGCTCTCTTTAAGCAAAATCTTGTAAATCAACCAGTCGCAAACCACAATAAAGGTTGTGACAAAAATGTAAATTAGAAGCGTAAAATTCATTCCAATCAATATTTGATAGTATCATTACAATTTCCTTACCACTTTTTGTTTTCGGGGCACAATAGTACTCAATACAATTCAAAAATCAAACAATCAGAATGTTAGCAAAATCAAAAAAACAAAGATGCACTGAAGAAAAAATTGTGGCATACATTATGATATTGCAATAATTTAGAAAAAGATGCCTTTAGAGAGAGATAAGTTAAAGATGGATCATATTAAGATATTTCTAAACCATATTATGGGTTCGTGCAACATGGCCAAGGTGGTGCGAAGTGAGATGCTATCTGGTTTTCTGGAGACGGAAAGCGAACTGAACGACACAGACGATGGTGGAGTCAGGTTTTGCGATTATACCGGAATATCAAGCCGCTTTTTTATAGAGCCAATCATGTTGTCGATATCTGAAATTGAATCAATTACAATTGCACTTACCGATTTGTATGTAAAATATGGTCTTAATCCGGTGTTTCATCCATCTGTTACGCCAATCAACAAATATCTTCAGATGCGCGATTTTTGCAACGAGCGTGTATATCCAAATCCCACAACTACTGTCGATATTGAGTTTTGCGACTATGCCAGGGGCCGATGTCCATATTCAAAGAGTTGCACACATACCATTGAAGGGAAGCACGACTGCCCCTGTTATGCCCGCACAGTCAAAAGCGTGATTTTCAATTATGAAAAATACAAGTAATTAACTTAGAGGGTTTAAAAACAAGCGATATAGAGTTAA
>JBDHYT010000325.1:0-3877 GCA_039811485.1 Marinilabiliaceae bacterium
CCCAAGCAACGGAAGAAAAATACGGAAGTCGAGAGAAGGCCCAATCACAACATAAACATCGCTTTTGCTTCTATTTAAAAGAAAAACAATAATAACCTTCACGTAACAATAAAAATCAACCAACTTTCTTACAAGCAAATTATTGCTCCTTACATTGGACTGGATGACAGATTCAAAATGAACGCCCTCGAATACTCCTGCTGATAAAGGATTTTTGATGTTACCGGTTTTTTCGGTTGGCTGAGTTATTAATACACTAACATCGACACCACTTTCGACAAGACCTTTAGATAGATAGAGAACCCTGTGAGAAGTTACCGGGCCAATAGGATAAGAAGAGTTTGTAATAACAGTTACTTTCATATCCAATTGTTAATTTTTAAAATCACTTCTATGAAACAACTCAACCAAATTATCAGAATAGAAGCATCTTTTACCATCAATCAAATGTTGAAAACGCTGCTTTCCCACAGGGTCTATGATAATAGTAACAAAACCGTTATCGTACGAATCTTCTATGGATGAACTCCATGGTGATACAACAATCAGATTTTCAATACTGTTGCCCTCAAGCCAGTTTTTTGAACGGTCGAATTCGTAGTTTACACCAAATTTCTCTAACTGACTGGCAAACAGCCCCTCTTTATCACGCTCCCGTGGATGAAGCCTAACTACTACATGCAAATTATCTATTCCGTGATTGGAAAGAAAAGAAGAGAACACTGGATGCAGTCCGTTGAACTCAACGGTTGATGCATATAAAATATGAGTTCCGGCAACAAATTGTCGATTACCTTTAGGGTAAGGAATTAGCTTATACTCGGCAGGAAAATCGCGGCACAAATGAGATTTGAGATAATCAATGGTTGGCTGATTCTTTACATAAAAGGTGTCGGCAATTTTCACAGGGGCCGGCTTAACATAAGGAGGGTAATTTACAATGCTTCCATGCTGAATTTCAACAAGTTTAAAACGATGTCTGAAGTTGGAGAAAACCAACGACATCCCGTTCAAATCGTAGTAACACAAGGTAAACACCTCATTACCATTCAAAAAGCGAACAAAAGAATCATTAATCAATTTATGGGCAAGAAACAGTTTCATCTGTTCGGATTGATTCCGATACAACAAATTACTACACAACCACACCACACCACCAATATTATAGACCTTTTGTCCATTTAACGACCTTATTCCATACTCTTTTGAATGATTAATAAACAAGACATTTTCGGAAAACAAAGGTTTCACAATTCTATCTTCAAGCTGGCCGTTCACATTTACGCTGAAATTCTTGGCAGTAAATACAATACGCTTATTTTCAACATTTTTTTTGCAGAAAACAACCAACGATATCAACCTTAAGAAATCAGATAGTGACCTGAGGAAAAAAATAAATTGCTTAAAATAACCTATAAATCCATTTTTCTTAGCTCCGGATTTATTTGAAGAAACAGCATTATTTTTATTTTTAAACTCCTCTTCTTCAAGCATCAAATTTCTAAGATACTCTTCCAACTCAAAACTATTCATGTTTGCTACATTTATATCCAACTAATTCAAACTCTACTAAAGCTATCCTTAAAGGCTATTAACACACGCACCATTTGTGTTGAGGTAACACCCTTGCTGGCAGGCGAATAGTTAGCCAGCGACTTGAAAAAACCTTTAATATATTGGCGTCTCCGAATTAGGTTAACGCCCCAGCTGAAATGGACATATCGTTTTTTTTCTGAAATTACAGCACGTATATCGGGCGACTTAAAATACTCATGCAAAAATCCATAGAATAAATCGTCGGCCTGATAGCGCTTGTCAATATTCTGGCCACTCCATATTCCACCTCCATGCACACGATAAACACTCATTTGCTCCGTCATAAATTTGCCTAATCCTTTTTCGGCCAATATTACAACCAATCCGTAGTCGCCTTTCTGACCATTCTTATAAAACCATTCAGGCATATTTTTGAAGTCAAAAATATTTCTGAAAATAATTGATGCGGTAGCAATATTATTCTGAGATATAACCGATTTTATATCAACAACATCGTCAATGGAACGAGTCCCTACACGAGCTTCACTTTTTCCGGTGTTTTCGTTATAAATTGCAACATCGTGGAAACAAAAAACATAATCGCTGTTGATTTCCAAAAAACCAACCTGCTTATGAAGTTTCGCCGGATCGGTCCAATAATCATCGCCCTCACAAATAGCGATATATTTGCCGTCGCACGCATCAAGTGTCCGGATAAAATTATTCATTGGCCCAAGGTTTTTAACCGATGGCAGTAATTTTATCCTATCCGGGTTTTTATCGGCATAATCACGACATATAGCCCAAGTGCCATCGGTGGAACAATCCTCACCTATTACCAACTGAATAGGGAAATTGGTTTTTTGCATCAGCACACCTTCAATTGCCTGTGAGATATATTTTTCCTGATTATAACAAATCATGCAAACTGAAACAATGGGAGTGTTCATATTGTCAATAGGGTTAAAAAATTAAGACATAACATGGCTTTAGTGGCTAATTAACTAAAAATGAGCCTGCCATAAACAATCTGATTCAGGAGAATTACATCTGAAGAAACAGATACCGTATCAAAGAATCAACTGATATTTGCTGTAGTAGAAACTTATAAAAGTAAAAACTATCCAAAGGGTGAAAAAAAACTATACTAAAGTATATTTTGTCATATACTCCTGAATTTGTTCCTTGCTGTTCCACATCATCACATCTATTATGGACAATCCGGGGACAAAACAATCTGCTCCATTCTGATATTCAACCAGTTCTGTTTCAAGAAAATTCAACACAACTCCATGTTGCAGAAAGAATTCTTTGTCATAAATTGCTGTTCCCCCTATGGCATTGATATAGTGATTGGCATTGTTCATTTCACAGATGGCTATAATCCGTTCTGCTTTGCCGAGTCCTTTAGTGTGGGCATAAGTTTCGCTACTAACTTCAAATTCCCTGGTAATGTCAAGGTATTTGCAAACCTCCTTTACGCCATGAATGATTAGCTCCGATGCAGTGGCTGCCTCATACTTCATCACTGACTCGATGACGGGCCAGGCGTCATTGAAATATGGTGCTTTCTTATAAGCCATCTCTATGGTTTTCAACAACTTGGGTCGATTATCATGAATCAGAATAGTATTTATAACCCTAAACGGACTAGCCTCCTTAAGATTAAGATTAATATAATTCTCACGACCGTTTACCATAATTCTATTCCTATTCACCCAACCTCCCTTGATGTAATTTACATCATCGAGGAAAATGAATTTATCACTCGCATAAACAAGTTGAAAAAAACCTATATATGGAAAGAAGTACGGCTGCATTATAGCTATTCTCATGCCTCAATAAATAAAATTAGCAAAACTATTTTGGAATAATTCAGAAAGTAATATTACATAAAATTTCTCAAAATTTCCAAAATTATAACGTTTAAACCTCATCAAAGCCAATTAAAGTATATACATTCACCAATTCAGGAAATTCGAGCTATCAATTTACATATCCGTCGAACATCCGACAGCTCAAGGTCTGCATAGATTGGCAGACAGAGTGCTTTTTCGGCCACTGCATTGGCCACCGGCAGATTCTCAACCCCCGACGATGGTAAACCACGATAGGTAGGGAAGTTGCTGATAAGCGGATAGAAATAACGCCGCGAAAAGATATTCTCCTCTTTCAGCCTTTCATACAAGCCATCTCTACTCTCACCATAAATGGTAACATCAACCATTATTGGGAAATAAGGATAGGCATGCTGAACATTGGGCATATCATTCAATATTCTGATTCCTGGAATATCGGCAAGTTCCTCACGATAACACATGGCAATCTGACGGCGACGCTC
>JBDHYT010000326.1:0-3876 GCA_039811485.1 Marinilabiliaceae bacterium
ACACTGTTTTCGAGTGTGCCCACCTGAACGGTAAGCTGGTCGAGGTCGGTTGGTTCTATTATTCCCACAGCTGCCGCCACTTCGGTCTTTTTGTGTATCTCTTTGAGGTTGTTGAGGTTGTCGCCAAGCAGGCTCCTCGATTTCCGGGCCACCAGTGCCAGATAATAGGCATTGGCCACATCCACCCTCAGTTGATGGTCGTTTTTATGCTTCTGCATCTCTGTTATTGAACGGGCTATTTTAGCCAGCTGCACCCCAACAATATACTGGCCGTTGAAGAGTAGTTGCGATACCGTAATCTGAGCGTTGCTTGTGGGGTTGAACGATATCTTCTGGCCAAAGAAACTTGCACTGGCACCCAGAAAGTTGTTGTAATCGGCCGATATGTCCACTTGGGGCAGTCCGGCAGCCACGCTCTCCCAGTATTTTGCATGGGCTTCGTCGATGGCTAAACTCGAATTTTTGGAAGTGCGGTTGTTTTCAAGCGCGTATCTCTGTGCTTGCTCCACGCTCATTGAAACTTTTTGCGACCATCCCGGCAAGCTGCTGAGCAATAGCAGTAGTAGGCCTGATAATAATCTGTGCTTCATGTTGTTGTATTGATTGTTAAATTATTTCAAATTTTAATTCTCCTTTTCTGTATTTGTCCAACCGCTCGTTTATTAACCTAATGCCTTCATCGGTCGATATTCCACGCATATAGCAGACAAGCATGTTCTCAAAAACCTCTATTTTACTGTAGCCGATTGACGGAAAAAGGTTCTCGTCGCCAAGCATCTGCATCTGTGCCAGAAGAATTTTTGTCACTATATCGATGTTGATGTCGCTCCGGAATAGGCCCTCTGCTACACCACGCTTTAGTATTGTGGTGTGAAACTCTATGTCCTGCTTCTCTATTTTTGAGTTGAGTATTTGAAAATGAAATTTTTTCAAATCAGTCATAAACAGAGGGTTTATGGTCTTAAACATTTTTGCCCCATATTGCAGGAAGTAGATAAAAATGTCGATAATGTCGCCGTTTGAGTCGAAATTCTTTTCGTACATCTCTTGTTTCTGTTGCTCAAACAGCTCAATGCAATTTGCCAGAAGATCATTTTTATCTTTAAACATCTCATACAGAGTGCGTTTAGATATTCCGTTTTGCCTGGCTATATCATCCATTGTGATTGCTCTAATCCCGTTTTGGAAAAACAGTTTTAATGAGCTTTCAATAATTCTTTCCTTCATCCCTAAAAAAATCAAATCGCACAAAACTACAAAAGTTTTTTGAGTTTTCTATTGGTTTATGTTATTTAACAAATAAAGCTCCGTAGAGGAGCTTTATTTGTTGTAATCTTTAGAAAATCAAAAAAATTACCCTAAAATATGGTATTGAATCTTAATTGTTTAGATGTTTTTTAACCAGTTCGGATGCTTCGGATAGGGTAGTGGCAGGATAAACTTTCAGACCTGAGTGCGAAATAATATCGCGTCCCAACTCGGCATTGGTTCCCTGAAGCCTTACTATTACCGGTATTTTTATGTCGCCCACATTTTTGTATGCCTCCACAACACCATTTGCCACCCGGTCGCAACGTACAATACCGCCAAAAATATTTATCAGTATTGCTTTAACATTTTCGTCGCTCAGAATTATCTTCAATGCTGCCTCCACTGTTTTTGGGTTTGCGCCTCCGCCCACATCAAGGAAGTTGGCCGGCTCACCACCCGAAAGTTTTATTATGTCCATTGTGGCCATTGCAAGTCCGGCACCATTGACCATGCAGCCTACGTTGCCATCGAGTTTTACAAAATTGAGGTTGTTGTTGGCTGCTTCAATTTCGGCCGGTGCCTCTTCGTTGAGGTCGCGCATTGTAACTATTTTGGGCTGGCGGAACAGCGCATTGTCGTCAATAACCATTTTTGCATCCACTGCAAGTATCTGGTTGTCGGAAGTCTTAAGTACAGGATTTATTTCAATCAGCGAAGCATCACTGTTGGAATATGCGTTGTAAAGCCCTTGCAGAAAAGCCACCATCTCTTTATGGGCTTTATCCTGCAAACCAAGGTTGAAGGCTATCTTACGGCATTGGTACGGCATCAGGCCTATCGCCGGGTCAATCTCTTCCTTGAAAATAAGTTCGGGTGTCTGCTCGGCCACCTGCTCTATATCCATACCGCCCTGCGGACTGTACATAATGGTGTTTTGGCCGGTGTTGCGGTTTAATAATATGCTCACGTAAAACTCACGCGTGGCACTTTCACCGGGATAATAAACATCGTTTGCTACAAGAACCCTTTTGACAACACGTCCTTGCGGGCCGGTTTGATGGGTCACCAGGTTCATTCCCAATATTTTACGGCTTGTCTCTTCAACCTCCTGAATAGAGCGGGCAAGTTTTACACCGCCACCTTTGCCTCGTCCTCCGGCATGAATCTGTGCTTTTATTACCCAAAAACCCGATTCGCTGAGTTTTTTTGCTGCCGCTATTGCTTCGTCAACGGTTTGTGCTACAATGCCTTCCTGAATTTTGACACCATAGTTCTTTAAAATCTCTTTGCCCTGGTATTCATGTATATTCATAGTCCGGGATTTTTCAGTTTAACGGTTTATATCATTATTTCAGATTAAATAACGGAGATTGTGCTAATTTTGTTCTCAATAAAATAGTAAAAGATGACCAAGATGCGCAAACTTTCTATGGAAGAACTCCACAGAATGACCACCGAACAATATAAGGAGGCTGAAAAGCTTCCTGTTACCATTGTGTTGGATAATGTTCGAAGTCTCAATAATATAGGGTCGATATTCCGTACCTCCGACGCACTCAGGATCGAGAAAATAGTACTTACCGGTATCTCGGCTACTCCGCCCCACAACGAGATTCATAAAACGGCTCTGGGTGCTGAGGATAGCGTGCCTTGGTGTTATGTGGAGGATACTGTCGCAGCCGTTGATGAGCTTAAGCATCAGGGATATACTTTATGCAGCATAGAGCAGGTGAACGGCAGTGTGTCGATCCTCGATTTTAAAGCCGACACGACAAGAAAATATGCCCTTGTTTTAGGAAATGAGGTGAAAGGGGTACAGCAATCGGTGGTTAACATTAGCGATTGCTGCATTGAGATTCCCCAGTTTGGAACCAAACACTCGTTTAATGTGTCGGTGACGGCAGGAATAGTTATGTGGGAATTTTTTAAGGCTCTTAGATAGTACGTGGTGGGCTGCGTTAGAATTCGGTTGCGGCCTGTTGTTACAGTAAAAAAATATTGGCAAACCCGGCCCAGTGGTCAGATTTGCCAATACTATGTTTACGCCATTATGTTTTGCAGTGTCTGATTAATTGGTTTTGAAGAACTTGATTGACTGTATAAGCTCTTGGGCCTCGTTGGCAAACTGGTTGGTGAGTTGCGACAAGGTATCGGCAGCTGCCGAGTTTGTTTGGGTTACTTTGTCAAGCTCCATTATTGCCGAGTTTATCTGCTCGCCACCTTTCTCCATCTCTATCGATGATGCACTTATTTCCAGAATCAGCACTGTCGATTTATTGATATCCTCCACAAGCTTTACAAATATCTTCTGTGCTCTTTCGGCTTCGTTTTCTGTTGATGTGGAAAGAGTGCTAATCTGATTTGCTATTTTGCGGCTGTAATCGGCCAGTTTCTTCACTTCGCCGGCTACCACAGCAAATCCTTTGCCTTGTTCTCCCGCCGAGGCTGCCTCAATTGCTGCATTGAGTGCCAGAATATTGGTCTGGAAGGCAATCTCTTCAACAAGAATGATTTTCTCCGAAATATTCTTCACCGACTCGATTGTTGCCGATAATATCGCCTCACCACTGGCCGCATCTTCTGATAGTTTAACCGAAATTGTCTCTGCATTTTTTGCGCTAAAGG
>JBDHYT010000327.1:0-3876 GCA_039811485.1 Marinilabiliaceae bacterium
AACTCCATTCCCACACCTTCGCACGGCGACATCAACCGCTATGTGGCCGATCTGGCTTATGCCGTTCGTGAAATCATCAACTCGGTGAAAATGGTTAACCCCGAGCTTGAGTTTATAGGAATTGGAATTGGTGCTCCCAACGCCAACTATTACCAGGGAACTATAGAGCACACTGCCAACCTGTCGTTTCAGGGGGTTATCCCGTTTGCGGCACTCATTCGCGCACAATTTCCGGAGATGCAGTATGTGGCTCTTACCAACGATGCCAATGCTGCCGCCTTAGGTGAGATGATATACGGAGGTGCCAAAGGGATGCGCAACTTTGTGATGTACACCCTTGGTACGGGCGTAGGAAGCGGAATTATTGTGAACGGTGACTTAGTGTATGGTCATGATGGTTTTGCCGGCGAATGCGGACATACTACTCTTATTCCGGATGGACGACAGTGCGGTTGCGGTGGTCGTGGCCATTTGGAGACCTACTGCTCGGCTCCGGGCATGAAGCGTACAGCTTTTGAGCTTATGGTTCAGTATAATGATAATAACAGCCCACTTGCAGCAAAATCGTTCAAGGAGCTTGAGTCGAAAGATATATATGAGGCTGCCCTGAAAGGCGATAAAATTGCGTTGGAGGTTTTTGACCTCACGGGTAAATATCTTGCGCTTGGCCTTGCCGATACCGTGCATCACACCAGCCCCGAGGCTATTTTCCTATTTGGTGGGCCTACTGCTGCCGGCGACATACTTTTCAATCCTATAAAAACCTATCTCGACAAATACCTGCTTCCCGTTTTCAAGGGTAAAATCAAGGTACTTCCTTCGAGCCTTAAGCTTGGCGATGCTGCCATTGTTGGTGCTTCGGCATTGGTGTGGAAAGAGATGGAAAAGACAGGTAACTGAGATTGTTATCACCTATTAAAATACCCAAAGGCTGCTTTATGCGGCCTTTTTTATTTATTAGTTGGAGAAAAAAGAGACTGCCTAAATTCATAGACAGTCTCTCCGGTAGTATTATTTATTGTTAATCAGGCGATTATTCCACAGGAATATCGGTGTTTACGTTTTTGCTGCCCACAAGAGCATAGTAAAGCATGTAAACTACTGCTGCTACAATCACCCAGAAGCTTGCAAGGTAGCTGCTGGTAACGTCGGCTACAACACCCTGGATAAGTGGAAGGATACCACCACCACAAACCATCACCATGAAGATACCCGATCCCATGGCTGTGTATTTGCCAATACCTTCAACAGCAAGGTTGAAGATGCCACCCCACATAACTGAAGTACACAATCCGCAGAGGATGAAGAACATCACTCCCAGTGGCACCTCTGCCAATCCGAAGCTGATATTTGACTGGAATACAGGCATAGAAACCAGAGTGTCGGTTGATGCAAAAATACCTAAGAAAAGGAACACCAATGCAAGCAGACTCACGGTTGTAAGCTGTACTTTACTTGATATTGTGGCACCTAAAGCACCACCCACCAGACGTCCGATCATCATAAGGAACCAGTATGTACCTACAATAGATCCGGCAACGGCAGTGTCCATACCCATACCTACTGCGCCTGCAGCATCTTTGGCTGTGGTAAGGAACAGGTTAACAAAGTTTGGAATACCTACTTCAACACCTACGTAAAGGAAAATAGCAATCGATCCAAGAACGAAGTGACGGAATGAAAGTGCACTGTGCTTATCTTTCTCTTTCGATTTAGATGAAGCTGAATCCATGTGAGGCTCAGGCAGAGTCATTGATGCAAGAACTGCAAATGCAAGGGCGAAAATACCCAAAGCAATGAAAAGTGCAGGGTTGGCATCGCTGATTTTTGCTTTGGCCACCTCACCACCAATCAGGTAACCTACAAGGATAGGAACGATGGTTGCAGAGATTGAGTTGATAGATCCACCAAACTGAATCAGCTGGTTACCTTTTTTACCGCCACCGCCAAGGGTGTTAAGCATTGGGTTTACAACGGTATTAAGCATACACATTGAGAAACCCGAAATAAATGCACCTGTAAGGTATATGCCAAAGCTCTCGGCTTTACCGGAGAAGAACTGAATGCCTACTCCAACAAATCCCACTGCAATAGCGGCAAGTGCTGTCTGTTTGTAGCCAAAGCGTTTAAGCATCATACCTGCCGGAATACCCATAAAGGCATAGGCAATAAAGTTGGCGGCGTTGCCAAGCTGGGTCATCCAGTTAGCTGCCTGGAACTGGTTTTTTACAATAACTCCGATTGGGTTGGTCAAACCGGTTACAAACGAAATCATCGCAAAAAGTGCAAACATCATTACTATTGGTAAGACGTAGCTTTTGTTTTGTGTGTTTTCCATTATTAATTTTATAAAATTTGTGTGAATTTGATTATTATTCGGAGCCGAAATTAATAAAAATTCACTTTAATAGCACCTTGTGGACGAATAAAAAGTTTATGACAGCTGTTTTTTCCGAAAACATGCTCAAGAGTGCCTACATATTTATCTACTAAGTGCTGTGGCACAAATGCTTGTATTGTTCCGGCAAATCCACCGCCATGTACCCTGAATGCTCCTTCGCCGTTCAATGCCATGTCGCTAAGTGCCAAAGCAAGCGAAATTCCCTGCTCCTCAACATTGTTTACAGGGTAAATATTCTGGTTATACATATAGGAGCTGTGTCCCGACTCAACAACCATTTTCAGGAACTCGTCAAACTTATTGTGCTCCAAAGCGTTTACCTGGTCAACAACCCGGGCATTGTCGCGCTGGAAGTGGAATGCACGAAGTATGGCTCGGTCGCTTATCTTGCCGCGCATTGCAGGAATTTTGTCAACAACCTGCTCGAGTGTCACCTCTCTAAGAACTTTTGCACCAAACTGGCCTGCTACGCTCTTCATCTCGGTTGGCAGCGATGCATATTCGTCGTTAAGGTCGGCGTGATTACCACCGGTATCGGTGATTACAAGCGAATATCCGGTTTTGGTGAAGTCGAAATCAACCTTTTTCACCACCGGCTCGGCAGGATTTTTAAAGTCGATGGTAACAAGTCCGCCAACCGAGCAGGCTGTCTGATCCATCAGGCCGCATGGTTTGCCAAAGAATACGTTTTCGGCATACTGGCCGATAATTGCATTCTGTATCGGGTCAAGTTTACCTTCGTTGAACAGGTGGCTGATGATGGCACCAATAAGAACCTCGAAAGAGGCCGATGAGCTAAGCCCCGATCCTTTGGGCACACCGCCATCGATAACAACGTCGAAACCGCCAATGTTGAAACCAAGCTCTTTCATTTTGGCACTGATACCGCGAATGAGCGATTCTGAAGTGTAAAACTCTTTGCTGTCGGGAGTTAGATTGGTGAGATCCACCTCAAACTGTGGATATCCGGCCGAAAGTACTCTAACTTTCATGGTGCCGTTTGGTGCTGCAACTGCAATGTTATCAAGGTTTACAGCTCCGGCCAATACACGGCCGTAGTTATGGTCGGTGTGGTTACCGCCTATTTCGGTACGGCCTGGCGAACTGAACAGCTCAAATTCGGCATTGCCAAAGGTTGAAGCAAATTGCCGGGCTGCACTCTCGTAGCGGCTTGCCTGATGGGTAATGATGGTTGAGTCGTTGCCATACAGAGCTTTAAGGGCTGCATGACCCTCTTTCTTCAATAACGAAATAAATTGATCCAGTTGCATATTATATGTTTTTAGTTTTATTAATGAAACGGGTGGCAATATAGGATAAAATTAACAACTTATTAAGGGCGAATCTTTTTTTTTGATGTTTTTTTAGTTTTTATATGCTGCTCTTCTACCGTTTTTTACGGTCAACATTTTTAGTGTCTGTTTGTTAATTGCCTATTTTTTTATTTATTAATTATTCAATTATTTTTTATGATT
>JBDHYT010000328.1:0-3875 GCA_039811485.1 Marinilabiliaceae bacterium
TATCCCAAAGCTGTTCGGCGTTCATCTCTCCAAGACCTTTATAACGCTGCACATGCACACTATCTTCGCGTCCTCCGCTATACTCGGCAATAAACGCCTGACGCTCCTGCTCATTCCAGCAATAAGCCTGTTTGTTACCTTTTTTGCACAGATAGAGCGGCGGAGTGGCAATATAAAGGTGTCCATCCTGAATAAGCTCCTTCATATAACGGAAGAAGAAAGTCATAATAAGAGTTGCGATGTGGCTACCGTCAACGTCGGCATCCGTCATAATCACTATCTTATGATAACGCAGTTTCTCAAGATTAAGAGCCTTGCTATCCTCTTCGGTTCCAATGGTTACACCCAGTGCAGTATATATATTTTTAATCTCGTCGCTATCGAAAACCCTGTGTTGCAATGCTTTCTCAACGTTAAGAATCTTACCCCGCAGAGGAAGAATGGCCTGGAAACGGCGGTCGCGTCCCTGCTTGGCAGTACCGCCCGCCGAGTCACCCTCGACAAGGAAAACCTCACATTTGGATGGATCCTTATCCGAACAGTCGGCCAGCTTACCTGGTAAACCTCCGCCGCTCATCACACTCTTGCGCTGCACAAGCTCACGCGCCTGACGGGCAGCATGACGGGCTGTGGCAGCAAGAATCACCTTATTTACAATATCTTTGGCAGCCTTGGGATTCTCCTCCAGATAGTTGGAAAGCATGGTGCTAACAGCCTGGTCAACGGCAAGGCTAACTTCGCTGTTACCCAACTTGGTTTTTGTCTGTCCCTCAAACTGCGGCTCTTGCACCTTAACCGAAATGATGGCTGTCAAGCCTTCGCGGAAGTCGTCACCATTGATGTCGAACTTCATCTTGGCGAGCATACCCGACTTATCGGCCCACGACTTAAGGGTACGTGTCAATCCTCTACGGAAACCCGTAAGGTGGGTACCTCCTTCAATGGTATTGATATTATTAACGTAACTGTGAATATTCTCGGTAAACGAGGTGTTGTACAGAATTGCAATTTCAACAGGAACGTCAGTTTTGGTAGTTGAAATATAGATAACATTGTCGATAAGGCTCTCGCGCGACTCGTCGATAAACTGTACAAACTCTTCAAGACCTCTTTCGGAGAAGAACCGTTCGGTTTTGAAGCCGCCTTTTTCGTCAAGTTCCCGTTTGTCGGTCAAGAAAATCTCTATACCCTTATTCAGGTAGGCCAGCTCGCGCAGACGGCCTGCAAGAATGGAGTATTTGAAATGGGTTACTGCAAATATTGAGTCATCGGGCTTGAAGGTAACTGTGGTTCCGGTATGATCAGATACTCCAACCTCCTTCAGCGTGCTGGTAGCCTTACCAATGCTGAACTCCATCTCGTAAATCTTACCGTCTCTTTTAACCTCGGCCTTAAGGTAGGTTGACAGCGCATTGACACACGAAACGCCAACCCCGTGCAGACCACCAGATACTTTGTATGAATCCTTGTCGAATTTACCTCCTGCGTGAAGTACCGTAAGCACCACTTCGAGAGCCGATTTACCCTCTTTCTCGTGAAATTCAACCGGGATACCTCGTCCGTTATCCTCAACGGTAATCGATTCATCCTCGTTGATAGTTACCCTTATCAGGTCGCAATAACCTGCCAACGCCTCATCTATTGAATTGTCAACAACCTCATACACAAGGTGGTGAAGACCTTTCTCACCAATATCGCCAATATACATGGCGGGGCGTTTGCGCACTGCCTCTAATCCCTCTAATACTGTAATACTGCTGGCCGAATAATCATTCTGACCGTTTTTTTTATCATTCAATTGATCGCTCATCTTCAAATGTAGTTTTACTGGTAGAAGTGCTTAAAAAAAACCGGAATCTCCGGTTCTGCACACAACATTTAAACGGATTACAAATATAATAAAAAAATCCCAATAATCTTGGGATTTTTCAGTTTTTTAGAGACATCAGCAACCTTGTTAATCAACAATAATTCAATTGATTACAAGATGAAATCAAAACTCGTGAAACTCATCATTCGGTAAATGGTCAAAAAGAGAATGTAAGACCACCAAAAGCGTTGATTCCATGTGACGGATATCCATTCCATCTGTAATATTTTGAAGCCGCCATATTGTTCATTTTCAAAAAGACAGAAAACTGCTGATTTATTGAATACTCGCCACCTATACTCAGATCGGCCACGGCATCAAGTTTCCTGGCATTTTGCATAACGGGATCATAGGCATAGCGTTTTCCAAGCAATGTAAGTCCACCCTCGATAAGCAGTTTATCAACAGGGAAAAACCTCCAGGTAAAGCCAAACTCGGTTTCCGGTTTATGCCACGCCTTCTCGATATGGTCGGTTTGCCATCCGAAGTAATAGGCACGCAATAGAATCTCGCTCTTACGCCCCGGGTTGACAACAAGTTCGCCACCGGCTTTCAGAAGTGCACCATCATCGTAAACAGGCACAAAACGGGCACTGTACCGGTTCTCGCCAAATGAATTCACATATTGCTTATTGACAAAAAAGTGCTCATCGGTAAATATCGAGTAAACAACCGACGCTTTAAGGCCTACAACCTTACTGAAACGTGCATCGACACCACCTTCAAACTCAATAGGAGTTGCACTCGACATCATGTTAACGTCGGCCGACACAAACGGATTTTCCTCAATAACAGAACGATAGCTATTGGTTCGGAAGTCGCCACGCAAAGCACCATGCAGGGTAACATAATCTTCGGCAACATTCCATATTGCCTTAACATCGGGCATTAGGTAAAACTCATCACCATGGTCCTCAATCTGGGCAACAATACCTATTCCGGCACGCAGTTTCAGATCACCAAAATCAAAATCTACATGAGGCTTTATGGTAAGCAGCGTATTGCTGCGCTCGGTGAAGGAGTACATTGGCCCAATGGAGTCGGGAATAGCCACATTAAAATAATCGAGCGAAGCATCGATACCTCCATTATACTCCGATACTCCAAATTTGGTGGCACCACCGATGATAAAACCATTCTGCTTCACGCCGGTTTTTGTCCCGAAGAAATTTAAGCCAAAGTAACTGTCGAAACCAACCGCGGGATTCTCGGCCAGATTATTGGAAAAACCAAAATCGGCCTTAAAACCAGTCCAACGCTCATTGATGGAGCCAAATAGATCTTTGCCTTTGACAAACACAGCCGGGTCGGCAGTTACAATGTCGTCATCGGCATTTAGCACCTGCTCTCCGTAAAACCTATATCGGTGATTATCAAACTTAAGGCTCGACCGCAAGGTAAACTGGTCGAAAAAATATTTAAAGTTCAAACCACCTTCGGTATCATGGAATGGGGCATCCACTTTCTCTCCATTCTCAAGTTTCAAACGTCCAAGCGACGAGCGATGGCCCAAGTTGAAACTAAACAGATAATCGTTATTTTCGGCAATATTATATGTATAATCGCCGGCAATTGTAGAGTAGTTACCCACTCCACCACGCACAAACGACCGGTATAGAAGATCGCTTCTACGGAAATTCATTGAGGCGGCACCAATAAGTTCAGGCTTGGTAGTGACCGACGACACACGGTCGAGCACCGAGTAACGGAACGACGGACGGTAGGTGGAGGTATCGTCGAGCACCGGCAGCTGAAACATCTTAACTGCATCGGATACCGTAGGTGCAAAGTCGCGCACCACCTGCACGCTTTGGTCTATCTTTTTATCGGTCTGAGCAGCAGCACCAACCCCTGTCAACACTGCCAAACAGGCAACAACAACTTTTTTTCTATTCAACATCACTAAAAAATTTAACTTAATTCTTTATTACTCCTCACTTTTGACACTCCACTTCGGCAATCGTGATTCAACAATTGAGCTGATATCATCATTGTCCGAGTAGTT
>JBDHYT010000329.1:0-3874 GCA_039811485.1 Marinilabiliaceae bacterium
ATGATGAGTGATTTCTCTTTTTTTCTTATTAATTTCGCAAAGATATTCCATTTCATTATCGCATATCGTTCCTACGGAGTAAATATGTGATTTTAACATCGATATACGTAAAAATAACAATATGTAGGACTCATACTTGCGGCGAATTAAGGGCAGAACACATCAACAATGTGGTAACACTGAGTGGCTGGGTACAACGGGTGCGCAACCTTGGTGGGATGACTTTTGTGGATTTGCGCGACCGTTATGGCATCACCCAGCTGGTGTTTAACTCCCAGACCGATGCCTCACTTTGCGAAAAAGCAAATGATTTAGGACGTGAATACGTAATTCAGGTTACCGGAAAAGTATCGGAGCGAAGCAGCAAAAACAGCAAGATACCGACAGGCGACATTGAGATTATTGTTGATTTGCTTACAATACTCAACCAGTCCGACCTCCCTCCTTTCACCATTGAAGACGATACCGACGGAGGCGACGAGCTGAGGATGAAGTATCGCTATTTAGACCTTCGCCGCCGGGTGGTGCGCGAAAACCTTGAACTACGCCACCGCATGGCTCACGAGGTACGCAACTACCTGAGTGCTCTCAACTTCATAGAGACAGAGACCCCCGTGCTGATAAAATCAACTCCCGAAGGAGCACGCGACTTTGTGGTGCCTTCGAGGATGAATCAGGGGCAGTTCTATGCACTTCCCCAGAGTCCACAGGTATTCAAACAGTTGCTTATGGTTGCCGGCTTCGACCGTTACTTCCAGATAGTGAAATGCTTCCGCGACGAAGACCTACGTGCCGACCGCCAGCCTGAGTTCACCCAGATCGACTGCGAGATGTCGTTTGTAACACAGGATGACGTATTGTCAACTTTTGAAGGAATGACAAAGCATCTGTTTAAAACCATCAGATCAATAGAACTAAATGATGACTTTGTAAGAATGCCTTATTCGGAGGCGATGCGCCTATACGGATCCGACAAGCCCGACCTGCGCTTCGGAATGCAGTTTGTTGAACTTACCGACATTGTTAAGGGACGCGAATTCAAGGTGTTTGACGATGCCGAATATGTGGCCGGAATATGTGCTACCAACTGCGCCGCCTACACACGTAAAGACATAGATGCACTAACCGATTTCGTCAAACGCCCTCAGGTGGGTGCCGGAGGAATGGTGTATATCAGATACAACACCGATGGCACATTGAAATCGTCGGTTGACAAATTCTATACTCCCGACGATCTTGCTGTGATAGCAAAACGATTCGGAGCCGAACCCGGCGATTTGATTCTGATACTGTCGGGTAACATTAAAAAGACCCGAAACGCACTTTGCGAACTACGCCTTGAGATGGGTAACCGCATGGGACTGAGAGACAAAAACAAATTCGCTCCACTCTGGGTTGTCGATTTCCCACTGTTGGAATGGGACGAAGAGACTCAGCGTTTCTATGCAATGCACCACCCGTTCACATCGCCAAAGCCTGAAGATATTGCACTGCTGGATAGCGACCCGGGACAGGTACGCGCCAATGCCTACGACCTGGTTATCAACGGAGTGGAGATTGGCGGAGGCTCTATACGCATCCACAACGACGAGCTACAGCAAAAGATGTTTGGCATACTTGGATTTACAAAGCAAGAGGCCGAAAACCAGTTCGGATTCCTGATGAACGCCTTCAAGTATGGTGCTCCACCACACGGCGGCGTAGCATTTGGTTTCGACCGTTGGGCGTCGTTATTCGCCGGCCTCGACACCATCCGCGACGTGATTGCATTCCCAAAAAATAATTCGGGCCGCTATGTGATGATCGATTCACCATCGCCAATCCATCAGCAACAGCTTGACGAACTGAATATCCAGCTCAAAAAGACTGAGCAGAAAGGGTAAAATAATTCATTATACAACTGAATGACTAACAAGAAAAAAGGCTGCTCACAGGCAGCCTTTTTCACATTCATCTTTTTCGTTTTTTCCCACCTTTACTATTCGCCTTCGCACTCCTGGCTTTCTTTAGCACTTTTTTGGGTGGTATTGGCGAGCCATATTTTTTCGGTTTCTTACCAGCTTTCTCTCTTCTACGCTGCTCTTCAACCGGACGCATAGGTGCCGATGCAAGGGTGAAATCGAGTTGTTTCTTCTCAAGGTTGGCATTGGCAATCCTAATCTGTATCGGGTCGCCCAGCTGAAACACCTTTTTCGACCGCTCACCAACAATACAGTAGTTGTCCTCGTCAAAACGGTAGTAATCGTCTTCCATATCGCGCAACGGAATCATTCCCTCACACTTATTCTCAATGATTTCGGCATAGATACCCCATTCGGTGACTCCCGAAATAACCGCATCAAACTCCTGACCAATACGATCTTTGAGAAACTCCACCTGTTTATATTTTATCGACGAGCGCTCAGCATCGCTGGCAAGCAGTTCGCGTTTGCTACAGTGGTCGCACATCTCTTCGTATTCGCCGGCATCGGCCGATTTCCCACCATCGAGATATTGCTGCAACAATCGGTGAACCATCATGTCGGGGTAACGGCGAATTGGTGAGGTGAAATGGGTATAATACTCAAAACCAAGCCCGTAGTGTCCGATATTGTGTGTGGAATATACAGCTTTGGCCATGGTACGCACCGCAAGCGTCTCAATAACATTCTGTTCGCCTTTGCCCTGCACCTCATCGAGCAATCTGTTCAACGATTTACTGATTGACTCGCCACCCGAAGGCATCGCCTCGTAACCAAACTTCCGCACAAAGGTTGCAAATGTTGCAAATTTTTCGGGATTTGGCTCATCGTGAATACGATATACAAAAGTCTTGGCACTCTGGGGCTTTTTATTGCCGAGCAGATTCTTACCAATAAGTTCGGCAACACTGCGATTGGCCAGCAACATAAACTCTTCGATAAGTTTATTTGCATCCTTCGACTCGCTGAACAGCACACTAAGTGGCTTGCCAGCCTCGTCAATCTCGAACTTCACCTCTACCCTGTCGAAACCTATTGCACCAAGTTTAAACCGTTTGTCGCGCAGAATCTTGGCCAACCTGTCGAGTGTCAAAATCTCATCCTTATAGTCACCTTCACCTGTTTCGATAATCTGTTGTGCTTCATCGTAACTAAAACGGCGATTGGACAATATTACCGTACGTCCAAACCAGCTATCCTTTATTTCGCCCGCATCGCTAATCTCAAACACCACAGAGAATGTAAGTTTCTCCTCATCGGGGCGTAGCGAACAGATAAAATTACTTAGATGCTCCGGAAGCATTGGCACTACCCTATCGACCAGATATACCGATGTGGCACGGCTAAATCCCTCCTCATCGATGGTGCTTCCCGGTGTAACATAATGAGTTACATCGGCAATATGCACCCCCACTTCCCAGTTGCCGTTCTCAAGTTTCCGAATAGAGAGGGCATCATCAAAATCTTTTGCATCCTTAGGGTCGATGGTGAAGGTAGTGACAGAGCGCATATCGCGGCGTTTGGCAATCTCCTCACCTGTAATGCCGGGTTCAATCTTCTCTGCTTGGTGCGATATCTCCTCGGGATAGCCATAAGGCAAGCCAAATTCAGCAAGGATGGCGTGCATCTCGGTCTGGTTATCACCGGGAAAGCCAAGCACATCAACAATTTCGCCAATAGGATTTTTGGCTCTCTCGGGCCAATCGGTAATTTTAGCCACAGCTTTCTGGCCATTAAGTGCTCCGTTGAGTGCGTTGACTGGAATAAATATATCATGACCTCTGGTGGTGCGTGCATCGGTAACCAGAAAAGCCACACCACGCGATATTTCAACCACACCCACAAAAGAGTCGCGCTTACGCTCAAGCACTTTTGTCACCTCACCTTCGGGAGTACGTCCATGCTTGCGTGCA
>JBDHYT010000330.1:0-3874 GCA_039811485.1 Marinilabiliaceae bacterium
GTTCCATCTGAATCTGTTGTACCATCAGCTGAAACGATGATTGCTTCATCTTCTGTTAATGTTTCTGATTCAACTAATGATGCCGATGCTTCCACAATGGCTTCAATTGATAGACTTTCATAAATAACGCTGCCGTTATGTACCAGCATTATGGACTTGTCATCGGCCGGGATGTCAATATAGCTTTCGCCGTTGCTGTATCGTTCCAGTCTTACTCCCTTGCGTGCGAAAGCTCGGCGTAGCAGCACATATCTGAATCCGTGCCCCTTAACCTGCAGCGTATGATGCTCTTCATGCCTGATGTTGAACAGACCAGTGCGTGTGTCGAACTCAATGCCCCGGTGGCTGAAAAGCTTCTGAAATGTGTTTTCCAGTAGCAGGTCTTCGGGTGAGCCGCTTATTAAGGGACCTCCCTGAAACAGCAGCCACAGTTGGTCGGCCATCTGAAGTGCCAGGTCGAGATCGTGTGTGGAAAGAAGTATCGATTTCCCTTCTGTTGATGCTATGTGCCGCAAAAGCTGAAAAACCTCCACACGTGCCGGAAGGTCAAGGAAAGCAGTGGGCTCATCAAGCAGGATTACAGGAGTGTCCTGTGCCAGTGCCTTGGCTATAAATGCTTTCTGGCGCTCTCCGTCACTCAGTGTCGATACCAGCTGATGTTTTTTATGTGCCATTCCGGACTTGGTAATGGCATCGTTAACCACCTCGTTATCGTTGCTGCTTAAGCGGCCAAGCAGCCCTGTATAGGGACTTCTGCCATAACCTACAAGTTCTTCCACTGTGGCGTTGGGAACCACTATACGGTCGGTAAGAACCACGCTGAGCAGCCGCGACATCTCTTTTTCAGTGAGGTTTCTTGCATTTTTGCCCGATATTGTTATCTCGCCTTTTATGGTCGGAATGAAACGGCATATTGAGCGCATAAGTGTGCTTTTGCCGGTTCCGTTGGAGCCAAGCAGGCATATTAATTTCCCGGGCTCCATCGTGGCATTGAGCGATGATGCAACAATTTTTTCATTGTTTTTCTTTCTGTAACCTATGGTAAGGCCGGAAACTGAAAGAACTGCTCTGTCTTCTGATTTTTCCTGCTTCATAATCACTCCTCACTCTGTTTTCTCCGTTTCAGAATAACTGATATCACCACCGGCGCACCCACAAATGCTGTCACCGAGTTTATTGGCAGTTCACTGTCGATGCCCGGCATCCGTGCAGCAAGGTTACATAGCAATCCTGTTATTGCTCCTGCTGCAATACAGGTGGCAATCAGATGAAGGTGGCTTGATGTGCGTGCAATCATCTTTGCAAAGTGTGGCACTGCCATGCCAATGAATACTATGGGGCCGCAAAATGTGGTAACTATTGCGGTGAGTATTCCTGCTGCCAGTATTATGGTGATTCTTGCTTTTGAGATTGAAAGCCCCAGATTGCGTGCGTAATTATCGCCCAGCGCCAGCAGGTTGAGAGGTTTGCTTAGCAGCAGAACCAGCAGTGAAGGTATCAGTGCCGAAACAGCAAATATTGTTGCCCTGTCCATCGAGAGGCGGCTGAAGCTTCCCAGTCCCCACACCACGTAGTTGTGTACGCTCTCTTCGGTACTGAAAAACTTGAGGATTCCTATGACCGAATTGGTGAGGTAGCCAATCATAACACCCATAATAAGCACGCTGAGTGTGCCACCCACCCGGCTTGAGATGGTGAGTATAAGCATCAGTACCGCCAGTGCGCCCAGAAGTGATGCAGCCATCATCACCAGCTCACCGTAAATTCCTGCTCCTGCCAGCGATATTCCCATTGCTTCGCCTGCCACTAATACCACAAGCGCAACGCCAAGGCTTGAGCCTGATGATATTCCCAGTACCGAAGGCCCGGCAAGCGGATTGCGGAAAAGTGTCTGCATCAGGAGGCCTGAAACGCTGAGTGCCACACCGGCTGTCAGCGCTGTTATGGTCTGTGGCAACCGTGTGCGGAACAGTATGTTGTAATATATTGTATTGCTGTTGTCACCCTTGAAAAGTATATCAATTACCTTTGATATCGGGATGCTTACAGTGCCAAAAGCCAGATTTGCAAAAATCAACAGCAACAGCACCACAATCATCAGTATGACTATTGATGTGTTGTACTGTTTTGTGTTTCTGACAGTTGAAGGAGTTGCCATCTTTTTTATTTTAGTATTTCGTAGAAGTATGGTTTGTATCGGGGCAGCAACCCTGGATGCAGATGATAAATATAATCGGCCAGAATAACATCGGGCTTGATTGCACTCTCTTCGTAATAAGGTCGCTGGCGCATACGGCAAACTACTATTTTGTCGTTTTTGTAGGCATCAAAATCGCCGTAACGCACATCCTTTGCCAGGAGTGACTCCTTGTTGAAATCCTCTTCGGCAGGCAGCAATATGCGCCAGTAGTCACAGTGTGCAGCCTTTTCATACACGGCTTCAAAACTCAAGGGGTGAGCTCCTGTTTTATTGTCGTCGAAAACATAACGTGCACCGGCATCGCGAAAGTAGTGCGCATAAAAGCTGTTCCCGCCTGGCACATACCAATTGCCCGATTTCATTATGCCTGAGAATATGGTTGGCCTGTGTTCTATATTGGCTGTTAGTGCTTTTAGTGAGTCGTAACGGGTTGTTATTGAGTTGAATAGTGAATCGGCCTGCCTCTCCTTACCCAAGAAGAGTGCAATCATCTTAACCCATTCGGCACGTCCGAGAGGTGTCTCCTCTTCGTATGCTGCCATAGGTACTAGCTTGAATCCCAGATTTTTCAGCGCATCATAGCCTCCCGACTTGAATGGAGATACAAGGATGAGGTCGGGATTGAGGCTGGCAATCAGCTCGATATTGAATGCTCCCTCTTTGCCCACTTTTTTAATAGTGCCATCCTTAAGTGCCTTTTTCATTTTAGGGTTAAAATGGTGACGGCTGCTGTTGATTGCCACCACATTATCAATATCATCAAGGGCATAAAAATAGGTGAGCTGAGTTGATGACAGGCAGATGATTCGTTTGCATGGCACCGGAATCACACTTTCGCCCTCAAAATCACCGGCTTTGTCGTAATTAACCAGTTTGAACTCATCATAACCGTTGCTGTTTTTGCCGGTATGATTTATTCTGAGAGTGGTATAGTCGTCATTTTTAATAAGTGAAAAACCTTCGGCATAATCTGGTTTTATTTCATTGACAGTCAGTGTGTTATTTTGTTTTTTCTGACTGCATGCTGAAAGTGTTAATGCTGTAATTACCAGTATTAAAGCAGAAATGTTATTTGTTGTTTTCATTTATCAGGTGTTTTATTTTGTTGATCCATTGAGATTTAAAGATTTCGTAGTCATTAATACCTTTTAGGGTAACTGTTACTTTATACCCCTGTTTCTCAAATTTATTTTTCCAGCTGTCAGGCTCATCACCTGCCATATCGTTAAGAGCATGGTCTCCTGCAATAGTCAGAAACGGTATCAGGTGTATTTTTTTAATTCTGGTTGTTTTTAGTTGTTGCAATACAGAATCAAGTGAGGGTTCATATTCAACCGTTGCAATATAATGTTTGTCAGATTGCTGGTTCAGTACCTGCTGAAGTGCGGGATAGTAAACTTCTGAAGGATTGGTGGTTCCGTGAGCCATCCATATAACTGCTTCATCTTTTGCCGGCACAGGTACAATTGACAACATATTGCCGGCAGTTGTATGAAGGTCATCCTGATAGTACAATAATGGTGTGCCTAAACAGATGTTTACTTTTGATTTTGATATTTCGGAGACAGCTGATGTTATCTTTTTAAGATAGTTATACTCTTCGCCAGGGATAATATGTAGTGGTTGAACATATATATCAGTTACTCCGTCCTCAATAAGTTTAATCAGGGCATA
>JBDHYT010000331.1:0-3861 GCA_039811485.1 Marinilabiliaceae bacterium
ATCTACAATGGATGAGATAACTTCAAACATCGAGCAGAACAGCTTTAATGCCTCCCAGACCGAGCGTATTTCAAACGAGGCTCACGAAAGTGTTAAGACTGTGGCTTCAAAATCGCACCAGGCGATGGAGGCAAGCAATAATATTGCCGGGAAGATTCAGTTTATTAATGATATAGTGGCGCAGACAAAAATTCTTGCGCTTAATGCTGCCGTAGAGGCAGCCCGTGCAGGCGAGCAGGGACGAGGGTTTGCTGTTGTGGCAGCCGAGGTGCGCAAACTTGCCGAAAGGAGCCGAATTGCAGCCGAAGAGATTATGGCTGCTGCAGGGCAGAGTGTGAATCTTTCAACCGAAGCCGGTGATCTGATGGTTGAGACTTTCCCGAAAATAGAGGAGACTACCGGACTTATTGCCGAGATTGCGGCAACAAGTCAGGAGCAGAATAATGGTGCCATGCAGGTTAATAATGCCATCCAGCAACTTAATGGTGTTACCCAGCAAAATGCAGCAGCCAGTGAGCAGCTTGCCTCAAAGGCTCAGGAGCTTGAGAGCCGTGCCGAGATGATGAAGAAATCAATTTCATTTTTCAGATTATCCTGACTTTATCGCCTTTTTTGTAGGGCATCAATAAAGTTCTTATTTAAGTTTCGAATATCCCTTTTTGTCAGCTTGACTAAGAGGCTTGAAATTTATGTATTTTGTAAGTATCTCATCTTTTCTATAAATCAATCAATTAATGGACTTGCGAAAGTTGAGTTAATTATAAAGTTTTGGATTATTCCACTTAATGGAGTGCTGGTTTTAAAATGTTTGATGTTGCTTCAATAATCACTATTTTTGCATCGCTGGTGGATGGATTGTGATTGGCAATCTGCCTTAAAATGGGAATCCGGTGAATATTCCGGAGCTGTACCCGCAGCTGTAAGTCCTTGAATATTATCTCTTTTGATATAGTCACTGCCTGTGGTGGGAAGACAAAAAGAGAAGGACGAGCCAGAAGACCTGCCTGCAAAAAAAATAGTCGTGCTTCGGGGAAAAAGCAGCCAGTTTATTCTGTTTCTGTTTCCGACGCCATAATAATTAAATGTTACTGTTATGTTGCGTTTGTCGTTTTTAACCCTTCTGTTTTTTTTGGTATCACTGTTGCCGGCCCAGAGAATTGTGTCGCTGGTACCTTCTGTAACCTATAATCTGCTTTCGCTTGAGGCTGATGCCGATATTGTTGGGCGCACTACTTATTGCCCCGGTGCCCGGCCTGACCAGAGTAATGTTGTGGGGTCGGTTATTGATGTTAATATCGAAAAGATTGTAGCTCTCAAGCCCGATGTAGTATTTGCAATGGAACTTACCAGCATTAACGTTATCAACTCATTGCGTAATCTTGGCCTGAAGGTGGTGGTTTATCCTACTCCCAGGTCATTTGACGAGATATGCATGCAACTTGAAGATATGGGTAAAATGACCAACCGGATCGAAAAAGCAAAAGCAATTGTGGCGGCCGAGCGTAAAAGGCTGAATGAAATTGTGGCAAGTGTGAAAGGCAGAGCATCATATAACATGTTTTTTGAGATTGGTGCAAAACCGCTGTTTGGGGTGTTGCCGGGCACATATATGAATGAATATATTACCTTGCTTGGAGGAAACAATATCCTTGGAGCAGGCAAGGGTGGCTCGGTTTCGCGCGAGCATGTGCTGAAAAGCCGGCCTGATGTAATAATTATTTCTGATATGGGTATTGTAGGAGAGGAGGAGGCCCGCCAATGGAGGGTTTTCAGGCAGCTTCCGGCAGTGAAAAACAATCGTATAGTGATTGTTGATGCAGATGAGTCGTGCTGCCCTACACCGCATTTTTTCACAAAAACTCTTGGCGTCTTGGCCGATGAGTTGTTTGGTGTTTCCAAAAACAAATAAACCAGATGAGGCGTTCGTTAAGGTGGGGACTAACTCTTTTGGTGATGATGCTGACGCTTGCAGCTGCTTTTATCTGGTCGCTGTCAACAGGTGAGGTGCCTGTCTCGGTAGCTGATATAAGGAATATTCTTTCCGACCCCGATAGTATGGAGTACGTGATATTGATGCACATACGGCTGCCCCGTATCCTGCTGGCTCTTGCTGTTGGCGGGGCACTTTCACTGGCTGGTGCCGTTATGCAGGGGATTTTCCGTAACCCTCTGGTTGAACCATATACACTTGGTATTTCGGGTGGTGCCGCACTGGGGGTTTCGTTTGCAATTGTTATGGGACTGGTGCAGAGCATGGGTGTTGTAACTCTGCCTCTGTTTGGGTTTGGCGGTGCTGCAGTTACCATATTTGTGGTGTTTGCATTCAGCCGTATGCGGAGCGGAATAAATATACATAATATGCTGCTGGTGGGTATCATGATCAGTTTTGTGGCGTCTGCTCTTATGATGCTGATGATGAGCATAACTACCCGCGATAATATGAACCATATAATGTTCTGGACAATGGGCTCACTCGATCAGCCCGACTTCCGCCTGGTAATTCTTGCTTTGTCGGTTTCGGTTGCAGGACTGATAATCTCATATATGTTTGTCCATACTCTCAATGCGTTAAGACTTGGTGAGAGTAAGGCGCGTTATCTTGGTCTTAACGTAAAAACTTCGGTGAGGATACTCTTTTTTGTGGCCTCGATGCTTACCGGTGTTAGTGTGGCTGTGGCCGGCATCATTGGTTTTGTGGGACTTGTGATTCCTCATATTGTGAGGATAATCGGTGGTAACGATCATCGTTTACTATTGATAGGTTCTTATCTTGGCGGAGCTGCTTTTCTGGCGGTGTGCGACACTCTTTCGCGTATAGTTATTGCACCCAACGAGCTGCCCATTGGTGTTATTACCGGTATAGCAGGAGGTGCAGTGTTTATTCTTGTGCTGATGCGTAACCGCAAAAAGAGTTACTCCTGATTGTGTTCAATAAATTGAAATTCTGATGCTTAAGATATCGAATTTGTCGTGCGGCTATCCCGGTTCATTTAAAATATCTGATGTCTCCTTTGAAGTTGACAAAGGTATGTTTGTCGGCATCATAGGTCCCAATGGCTCCGGAAAATCCACATTGCTGAAGGGCTTACTGGGGGATCTGCCTCTGAATGAAGGCGAGATAACGCTTCAGGGCGAGTCGTTGCCGGGGATGAAGAACCGGCAGAGAGCACGGCGGGTTGCTGTGGTATCACAGCACATTGAGCAGGCTGATATTACTGTTTTTGAGTATGTGCTTATGGGCAGGATGCCTTATAAGGATATGTTTCAATTCTTTGAATCGGAAAAAGATATTGAGATTGCCCGGTACTATATGGAACTTACAGGAGTGTGGCATCTCAAAGATAGTATGCTCAACCGGCTTAGCGGTGGCGAGCAGCAGCTGGCGGCCATTGCACGTGCCCTTACTCAGGAGCCTGATCTCTTGCTCCTCGACGAGCCTACGTCACACCTGGATATTACCCATCAATCGCGCATACTGAATCTTATTCAACAACTCAATGAAGAACTGCAATTAACGGTACTCATTGTTATTCATGATCTTAACCTTGCTGCCGAATATTGCGACTATCTGGTGCTGATGAAGCGGGGAGGTGTGTTTGCCCAGGGCAGCCCATCCGAAGTGCTTACCTATTCAAATATTGAGGAAGTGTATAAAACGATTGTTGTCACCGTAAATAATCCACTTTCGGGTAAGCCTGCAATATTCCTTGTGTCGGATAGGGTGATAAAGAGGAAAGCTTAAGTTAATTGACAATTGACAATTGATAATTGACAGTTGACATGATGTACTTCCCTACCAGGAGTTGACCGTTTTGATTAATAATTAAAGTTGTTTATTCAATTAATCACTATCGGACAAAT
>JBDHYT010000332.1:0-3851 GCA_039811485.1 Marinilabiliaceae bacterium
TTAAATAAATTAGCAAAAGAGCTCAATATGAAAATGCTTGGGAATGAAGGGTTTGTTTAAATCTGTCATTGGTAGCTTGTCGAAGGGTGAGCCCGTCGAAGGGACATTGTCAATTGCCAAAGCTTGCATACGGTTACTGATGGTGTATCCATGCGGGGAAATGGACTGCATCTACTCCATCATACATAGAAAATCTGCCAAGGCAGATTTCCTATGTGCGACTATGATTCCTTAATAAAACCCGGGGTATTTATATCTATGCCTCCTATGCTACTCCCGTTCTGACGGGACAAGTTATGTGGTTAGAAATAAATATTTGTGGTTTTACTAAGAACTAAAAATAATAATTTCACAAAAAATCGTCAAAATACCTGATAATCTTCCCGATAAGATGTACTCTATCAGGGCCCAACACGTTATGCTCATGACCTGGATAGACAAAATAATCGAGCTGAACCCTGTTTTTAACAGCCTCTTGTAGAAAACGAAGAGAGTGCTGCCACACCACCACGGGGTCTTCGTCACCATGTATAAGCATCAGACGACCTTTAAGGTCGGTAACATAATTGCAAAGGTTATTCTTCTCATATCCATCAGGGTTTTCATCAGGATGATCCATATAACGCTCACCATACATTATTTCATACATCTTCCAGTCGATAACCGGGCCACCGGCCACACCCACTTTAAACACATCATTGTGTCTGAGCATAAGCGATGTAGTCATAAAACCGCCATAACTCCAGCCGTTCACCCCTATCCTATCGGCATCTACATAAGGCAACGATTTCAGATATTTAATACCCTCCATCTGGTCGGCCATCTCGCACTCACCCAATCTTCGATGGATAGCCTGCTCAAACTCCTTACCGTGCCCATCAGTTCCACGGTTATCCATGGTAAACACAATATAACCTTTCTGGGCCAGCAAAAACATCCAGGTCTGTGCTCCGCCAAGCCAGCTATTGGTTACCATCTGCGAATGAGGTCCTCCATATACATAAACTACAACCGGATATTTTTTTGAAGCATCAAAATCGGTAGGCAGAATAACCCTTCCCGTAAGATTAAACAGACCATCAGCCGATTTTATATCAACCATTTTTATCTCGGGCAGGTCAAATCCGTTGAGAGGATTCACAACCTCACTCAACACTTTTGCATTGGAAGTAGCAGTATTTATTAACGATGTTCGTGCAGCTATATTTATCGACGTAAAATAATCGACCCACACCGACATATCGTTGCTAAACAATGCATCGTGAACTCCATCTTCGTTACTCAGGCGGATTGTTTTACCATCTTTGGCCGACACCCTGTAGATATGACGATTAAGATAGCCTCCCTGGGTTGATTGTACAAAGAGATTCCTTTCCTGTTTGTCGAAACCATAGAATTGAGTAACCTGCCACTCCCCTTTTGTAAGCTGTCGAAGCATTCGTCCGTTGATATCGTACAGGTAGAGATGGTTGTATCCGTCACGTTTACTCTGCCATACAAAACGGTCGGGATTATTTTTCAGAAATACCGCAGGGTGCGAAGGCTCAATCCAATGTTGGTCGGTCTCCTCAAAAAGGGTGCGAATAAGATTTCCGGTTATCGCATCGTAGAGATTCATCTTCATGTGGTTTTGATCGCGATTGACCTCAGCCACAAGAATATTATTACCATCGGGTGTCCAGGCTATGTTTGTGAAGAATCTGTCGGCCGGTTCACCTGTATTCAGGTATATAGTGGTTTGTCTGCCAACATCATAGACTCCTATCTTCACCTGATGGCTTTTAAGTCCCGCCATTGGATATTTAATAGGTTTGGCAACAGCTATACGGGTACTGATATCCACCAAAGGATAATCATCAACCATCGACTCATCCATAAAATAGTAAGCCAGCTTTTTGGCATCCGGGCTCCAAAATGTACCCTTATTGATGCCAAACTCATTGCGGTAGACAGCCTGGCCGAAAATATGATGCTCCTGAATGGAGTGAGCTACCCGGACCGGCGCGCCGCCCTTAGATGAGATAAATAAGTCATTGCCAACTGTATAGGCCGCCACACCCGCCGACGCATCGAAATCCGGATTACTTCCTCCACTTAGCATGCAGACCGAGTCAACCACCTGTTTCGTTGCAACATCCACCAGATAGAAACATTTTCCGGTGTTAACCCAACCCGACGATGGAGATATCCACCTGATATCGGATATGCGTGCACTCTGTTTTACAGATGCCGGCAGGGCGTCTCTTACAGTTTTCGTTGAGGTTAAAAACAGCTTAGAGCCCTTTTTATCCCACACAAAAACAGAATCGCCCGTCATTTGAATAAACAAGTCGCCCTGGGCAGTAAAACTGCCCGATGCCTGCCTTGGATAGTAACGATAGTAGTTTTTCCCTCCGGGTACCACATCGTCGAGCGACAGACTCTTTTGCGAAAACAATCCGTTTTGCGCCCAAAAGAGTGTAATAAAAAGCCAAAAACAACGTTTTATCATCATATCATTAATTGTTTTAAAAGGCTTAAATCATTAAAAATGAATATAAGCCGAAAAATAAACCTATAAAATTTTGAATTTAATGAGTATAATTATAACTTAGTTTTGTTCAAGATATTTGAATGAACATTAAATTCACTATTTTTGTGTAAAAATAAACAAAGAAATAATAAGGAATAAAAACATTCATCATAATTAACCTGTATGAAAAAGAGAATAGCTTTGTTGGCTCTGACATTAACATTTACTTTTATCGTTCCGCTTACTACTAATTCGCAGGAAGAGACCATTGAAAGCTCATGCAAAGACTATTTCAGAGCTCCGTTTATTGCATCGGCACAAACCTTTAAGGCACTATTGACCGGGCAGGAGACTGCCGAGTTCCACGCATCCTTTTTTGCCGGCAACACCTATAGGGTGGTTGCTTGTACATCGGGTCAAAACAACATTATTTTTTCGGTTCTCGACAAGAACAGGAATCTTATTTTCTCCAACAAAAACCATGAACTATCCTCCTATTGGGATTTTAATGTGATGGGGTCGCTCGACTGCATTATCGAAGCACAGCTCGACCCACAAAAATCCACCTCCGGACTGGCATTGATTATGGTTGGATTCAAGACCAACGTAAAGTAACCACAACATATATATATGGCTCATTAAAGGGTCGATACAATGAGCGAAAGAATTTTAAAGGCACTTATCCAACTTTTTGCGTTAGTAACTTTGCCCGGCAAAGAGGCTGAGGCAAGACGTAAAATAGTGCACTCTTTTTTGTGCCAGCAACTCAACCAGCAGCTTACAGAGGAGTACCTGGCTCTTTACGACTCAATATACCATGAGCATATCACCCGGTTTGAGAAGAGTGAGTCGCACAACAAACGAAGGTCGGCAGTGTCGGTTAAGATACTTCGGATAACCAGCGATATAAACGAGGAGCTGTCGTACTACCAAAAGCTGATTGTAATAATTCAACTTTTTGAGTTTTTAAATATCAGCGGTAGCCTAACCGATATCGAACAGGAGTTTATCGACACGGTAGCTCTTTCGTTCAACATTAAGAATGAGGAGTTTAGCCACATTCGCAATTTTGCGCTTCAAAGCGTGGAGCCCAACGGAGGCATCATCATCACCGGAAACAGAGAGAGATTGGCAAAAAACAAGAAGACAATCTTTTGGGAGAACTTCGATGGTGAGGTCAACATACTACACATACAGTCGGTAAATCTCTTTGTGTTCCGTTTTATTGGCGACTCGGATCTGCTGATGAACCGCCAATTGCTGATGCCCAACCGCACCTACGTGATGCAGCCTGGCAGTACCCTGAAAAACAAAAAAGGATTACCCATATATTACAGCG
>JBDHYT010000333.1:0-3849 GCA_039811485.1 Marinilabiliaceae bacterium
ATCCATTGCCCTACACAGTATGGTGCTTATTGCCAAAAGCGAAACACGCCTAAATGTTATTCAGATATCCGAAATCACCGGAAGCTCCAAGCATCATGTAGCCAAGGTGATGCAGCGTTTGTCGAAGGAGAATCTTGTGTCGTCGAACCGTGGCCCTTCGGGTGGTTTTATTTTGAAAAAGCTGCCTGCCGAGATACGGCTACTCGACATCTACGAAGCCATTGAAGGTAAGATGGAAGTTTATAAATGTCCGGGTAACCGCACCCAGTGCCCTTTCAACAGCTGCATACTGGGCGACCTGACCAATAAACTTGGTGGTGCGTTTAAAGAGCATCTGGAGAGTAAAACACTGGCCGACTATCTGAATGAGTGACCATCACCGGTTTTTAAGACTGAAGGTGTGGCATGCTACCATTGCCGCCGTTTCGGTGCGTAACCTGTTGCTGCCCAGGCCAGATTCGGAATAACCGTTGGCAAGTGCAAACTCAATCTCCTTAACCGAAAAATCGCCCTCGGGACCCACCAGTATTGTTGAATCGGCCGATGGCGTGAGCATATCGAACAGGTGGGGCATATTGCCTTTGCGGCAGTGAAGAATAAACCTGTGTGCATCGGTTGCCGAAGCAATAAAACGTGAAGCTTCAACAGGCTCGTTTATCTTTGGGAGATGGAATTTGAGTGATTGTTTCATGGCTGCAATCACAATCTTCTCCATGCGGTCTATCCTTATTCTGTCCCTCTCGGAGTGGTCGCATATCAACGGCGTTATCTCGTTAATGCCTATCTCGGTTGCCTTCTCGAGAAACCACTCAAAACGGTCGATATTCTTTGTTGGTGCAACAGCCAGATGCAGACGTGGCAGCGACTGCGGCAGCGTAGTGGCCTTAACGAGTTCTAACAGACATTTTTTTGGATTGCTATCTACAATCGCCGACTCAAACAGGTTGCCTCTGCCATCGGTAATGGTTATTACATCACCCTTTTTATGCCGCATCACACTTATGGCGTGACGGCTCTCTTCTTCGCACAATATTCCGCTGCCCTCAAAGGCACTGTCGTATAGTAGTTCCATACGGCAAAGTTAATCATTATTATTGTTTTCTTCCGTTTCGTCATCCTTATTGGTGGGCGAAGGAAGTGGCAGCACAATCATAAATGTGGTTCCTTTACCTAATTTTGAAATTACATTTATTGAGCCGCCAAGCATTGTTACAATACTTTTGGTGATTGACAATCCCAGACCGGTGCCTCCCGATTTTCTTGCCGCTGTCTCGTCTAACTGCCTGAAGCGTTGGAATATATCGTTGAACGACTCCTCCGGGATACCTATGCCGGTATCTATTACCGAAAAATCGATACGTTGGTCGTACTTGTTGATATTGAGTTCGATATAGCCTTTTTCGGTAAATTTAACCGCATTGGTTAGCAGGTTGAGGAGAATCTGTTTAATACGGTGTTGGTCCGATTTTAAGGTAATCTCCGATAAATTGATGTTTGACGAAATTCTTAATTCAATATCCTTTCCTGAGTTGATTATCTGGCTTTGGATTATTGCTTTCATTGAATCAACAACCGGCTCAAACTTAAATGATTCCACATTGATGGTCATGTAGCCAGATTCAATCTTCGAAAGGTCAATGATGTCGTTTATAAGGCTCAGAAGCGAATCGCCACTCGACTTTATAATTTGGAGATACTGATTCTGCTCCTCATTCATATTGTCGAACCCTGCCAATATCTCCGTAAATCCGATAATGGCATTCATGGGCGTACGTATCTCGTGCGACATATTGGCCAGAAATGACGATTTCAGTCTATCCGACATCTCTGCCTTCTCCTTTGCCTCCCTTAATTGTCGTTCAAACTCCTTGCGTTTGCTGATGTTGATTATGATGCCTGTTATATGTCCTATATTAGCATTGGAATCCCATTCGGTCACTTTGCCAAAAACCATAAACCAGACAGGTTTCTTATCTTTGGTTTTTATTTGCAACTCTTTGGTGAATGATGGAGTGGCAGTGGTTATTTTGGTCATCTCTTCCTTCATTCCCTGTATGTCCTCAGGTAGAATATCATTGTTCCAACTTCCTAACTGGTTATTATACTCCTTTGCTGAGTCGTATCCCAGAAGTTGGGCAAACCTGTCGGAAACAAAAAATAGTCTGCTTTTGAAATCGACATCCCACAATCCTACATTGGCCGCATCGAGTGCTATATCCAAACGTGTTTCACTCTCTTGACGCTCACTCTCTGCCTTTCGTTTTTTGCGGAGAATATACAGGAACATCGATGTAATGAAAAAACTGAATGTAAGTCCGCCAAAGCCGAAGAGCAGCAGTGCTTCGTTTTTCTTAAACCATCCTATTTTAACATTTACCCATGTTGTGCCTTGTGGAAATAGCGTTTTGGGTATATGCTGTTTTTCGCATATCTGTTCGTCGCCCATCCAGGTGTAGATGGTAGGTTCTATGAATGATGTTTTGCTCTCTACATCCAACAGTCTGTTTATCATCATGTCAGCTGCTTGCCGTCCCTGCACCTCGCCTCTGATAAGCCGTCCACCCACGGCCAGATTGTTGAGCAGGAAATCCCATGGTCCCAGTATCAGTGCGTTGGTGTTGTTGAGATGGTAAATGTACTCTTTGCTAAGTTCGTTGGATATGTGTTTCTTCTTCGAGAACAGGCTGAGCACATACACTGCCTTATTGGTGAAGTCGATTTGTGCAATTTTATTGTCAAAGTCTGTGGCATCGTCGATAAACAGATACCTGGTGTTGATATATGATGTTGATTTTGATGCTTCGTCGATTAATAACGAACCGGTTAGTGTTGAGTCTGTTACAAATATTACTTCGTTTAATGCCGGATTTATTTTGAATGCAAATTCAATATTTGATTTTATGTCGATATTTTCAGCAACCCCGGTGATTAGTGTTGTGTCAACTCTGGTGCGGTAGGTCTCGGCGTTATTGACGCCACAAAATGTTACGGGAATCCGCCCCCAAATCTGGTCGCCATAGTTGATTATAAATTCGAGTGCGCTGTTATCCGAGCAGATGATTGCATTGAAAAAGCCCTTTGGATACTTCATCATGTAAAGCTCCTTCAGAGTCTCGAAGTAGTGCCTTGATTCAATACGTTTTGTGTCCATATACTCCGAGTAGCTGTGCAGATTGGGATGGATGCTTATCTCCTTTTCTATTCCCCGGTTGATGTCGGCCGTCCACTGAAAAGCTTCGTGGTAGGAGTGGAGTATTAGTATGTTGTAGTCGTGTGGTGCTACCCTTACCCGCTTGGTGGGAGATTGGGCGGTGCAGATGGCCGTTTGCAACATCACCAACAACAAAACCATTGTGGTTCTGTTGATTGCTGATAGTATGGATTGAAAAAGCCTTCTGTGCATCATATCATTGAAAAAGTGTGATTCAAAGTCTGTTTAAAAAAAACCCTACTCGGAAGGAATAGGGTTTTGTCACCAAATGTCTATATGAGTTTAACTTTCATTTTTAATTATATGTTTGCCATCCAGAATTTGTTGGGCAAAGTCGAGGATAGTGGTATCGTCGAGCTCAACTATTCCGCCATCGGGTCCCTTCTCGTAATGGACACCCAATGATTTACCCCGACTATAGTTCCAACCGCCAAAATAGTTGCGTACTGTCTCTACATCGAGGTTCAAAGCCTCTGCAATGGTTTGCATGCTTCCGTCAGGCAGACTATCCTTAATCCTCCTGAGCTGATTAAATGTTATTGTAGTACTCATATCAATTTGATTTAAGTGTTGCTACTTTATTCTCTTCCAAGTTATATTAATATTATTAAAAAACAAAAATATTTTAAAAAAATATT
>JBDHYT010000334.1:0-3847 GCA_039811485.1 Marinilabiliaceae bacterium
CATACGTCCGCCGGTGATTTTTTCAATCTTACTGAGTACATCAACAGCATTGGTGGCATCGGCCTCAACAACATGGTCGCAGAATCCCAGTGAGGCTATTCTTGATACGCTCTTTGCGCCATAGTCGATACCTATAACGGTGCCATTGGCTCCTGCACGTTTTTTGGCTTCGTAGCAGCAGAGCATGCCCGACTTCCCGCCGGCTCCGATTACAAGGACAGTATCGCCGGGGTTTACCAGCCGGGCTGTCTGAGCAGGAGCTCCTGCCACATCGAGTGCCGAAAGAACAAGGTTTTCAGGCAGGTCATCGGGTATTCTGGCATATATGCCGCTTTCAAACAGTATTGCCTTGCCGTCAATGTCAACCTGGTCGTTATCCTTACGGATTGCCTTAATCCTGTCGATACGTAACGGGGTGAGTGACAATGAGACAAGAGTTGCTATTTTATCTCCTTCTTTAAGATCTGTTTTGTCCTTAAGTGCACTTCCTATCTTCTCAACCACCCCCAGAAGCATTCCACCCGAACCTGTAACCGGATTGCGGTGCTTGCCCTGTTTTTCGACTATCGAGAGCATAATGCGTGCAATCTCATCATCATTGCCGCCTGCCTGCTCCTTAATCTGTGTAAAACTGGCCGAGTCGATATTAAGTGTCTTAACATCAATCAGTATCTCATTGTCGTATATCTCATCCATATTGTTATCGACCTTTGAGGCAGGCTGTGGCAGCACACCTTTGGGCTCGATTACCCTGTGGATTCCGTATCTGTTGCCTTGTTTCATAACTTTTTGATTGTCTGCTGATTTTAGGAGATTTTATCTGGCTTTAAGACCAAGTATCTCACGGGCTTCGGCAGGAGTGGCAATTTCCCTGCCCAGCTCACGGGCCATGCGCACCACCTTGGCTACCAGTTCGCCGTTTGATTTTGCCAGTACGCCTTTACTCAGATAAACATTATCCTCGAAACCTACCCGTACATGTCCGCCATCTATGATTGCAGCCATTGCCAGCGGGAATTCAAAGCGTCCGATGCCTGCAACGGTATAGGTGGCATCGTGGGGGATACTTCCGCGCAGGAAAACAAAGTCGCGCAGTGTGCCGCCGATACCTCCGTTTACACCCATCACAAAATCGAAATGCATCGGTTTCTGTATAAATCCTTTGGTATGAAGCCTCAGTGCCATATCTATCATACTCTTGTCGAACACTTCAAGTTCAGGTTTAATACCCCGTTCTATCATCTTCTGTCCGAAGTATTTAATTGTGTTTTCGGTGTTCATGAAAACTTCGTCACCGCCAAAGTTTAGAGTTCCGCAGTCGAGGGTTGCCATTTCGGGCTTCAGCTCTACCGGCTGAAGCCGTTCATCGTCTGTCATGCCCACCGCACCGCCTGTGGATGGCTGGATAATAACATCGGGGCACTCTTTGTATATGGCATCCATCACTGCTTTAAAACGGGCTTTGTCCTGGGTGGGCGTACCATCATCGTTGCGCACATGCAGGTGGATGATGCTTGCACCGGCATCGACCGCCGATTTTGCTTCACGCACACACTCTTCGATGGTGTAAGGTACTGCAGGATTATGCTCCTTCAGTACTTCGGCACCGCATATTGCTGCTGTAATTATAAGTTTATCCATATCTGTCATTGTTTGTTTTTCCGTTGGTTCTCTTTGGGTACCACACAGGTGCCGCTGGCACGGCATACCACAACAGGTTCAGTCAGAACATCGGCAGCAGAACTGCTGATGTCGGGGCGGGGGACGATTACTTTTCTGGCTTCAAAAATCATTTTACGGCTGCTATTACCCTGCGACACAATTTCGCCTGTGGCTTCGATAAAATCGCCGGCATAGACAGGTGCCATAAACTCAACCGAGTCGTATGCACGAAACAGGCCTTCGTCGCCATCGTTGATAATCAGAAGTTCGGTAGCTACATCACCAAAGAGTTGTAGCATTTTGGCTCCATCCACCAGGTTCCCTCCGTAGTGGGCGTCATTGCTTCCCATCCGAAGCCGTATTGTTGATTTAATCATGGTTGCTGAGGTTTATTGAGTGAAAATGGATTATTTTATTGCTGATTCGTCAACTATGAAATCGACAAACATGGCAGGTGTATGGATACATTCCGGTGAAAATGTTCCTTTGCTTACAAGTTTACCCACTCCTGCAATTACGGTGTCGGCAGCAGTTGCCATTACTGTATTGAAATTCATTGTAGTGCCTCGATAAACCAGATTGCCGGCAGTATCGCCTTCGGTGGCTCCAATAAGTGCAATATCGGCACGTAATGGTTTTTCAAGCAGAAACTCCTTGCCGCTTACTTGTACAATAGTTTTACCATAAGCCACCATTGTGCCAAGACCGGTGGGAGTGAGGACGCCACCCAGGCCGGCACCACCGCATCTGATGCGCTCGGCAAGTGTGCCCTGAGGTGAAAATTCAACCTCAAGTTCACCATTATTCATTTGTTCTATTATTTCAGGATTGGTGCCTATGTGCGAAACAATGATTTTTTTAACCTGCCGGTTTACAACCAGCTGTCCCCAACCTCTGTCGGGATATGAACCATCGTTGGTAATTATGGTAAGATCCTTAACCGCTCTTTTTGCCAGCTCATCAACAATGCGGTTTGGAGTTCCGGTGGTCAGGAAGCCGCCTATCATAACGGTCATGCCGTCCTTAATTCGGGATACAGCATCCTCTATTGTGATGATTTTATTCATTTTGATCTGCTTTTTATAGGTTCTGTGTCGATATGTTACAATATTAAGAAATGTTGATGTGTAAAAAAATGTTTTATATCATAAAAACGTGTAATTTTTAACTATTTATGCTTTTTGAGTTAATTTTTTATTAAAAGAGATGGGTGGTTAAAGTTTAAGGGTAGAAAAGTTGAAAAGTTAAAGAGACTAAAAGGAGCGAAAGTATCGAGAGTGACGAGGGTATCGAGAGGAGTCACAGTTTTTTTCGGCATTGTAAATGCTAATCCATCAGCCCACACGTTAATCCCGATAGGAATCGGTACGATGGGAGGGTTATATTTTAATCATGATTTTATATCTATTTCGATATAATTTTGTATAATTGTATTGTTTTATATCATTTTGCATATAAAATTGAGAATTTACGCATATTCGATGTAATTGCATATAATTATGAGGCAATCATTAGCTGAATTTGTAAAGGAACAGCGCAAAAAAGCAGGATTCACACAAGAGGAATTTGCTGACCGTGCCGGAGTGGCTCTAACTGTTATAAGAAAAATTGAACAGGGGAAAGATAATTTGAGTTTGTCGAAAGTCAACCGGGTATTGTTGATGTTTGGACATGTGTTAGCACCCGTAGATAGGAAAGAGATATGAGAGAGGCGTTGATAAAATATAACAATGTGGATGCAGGTATAATAAAAATCACCAATTAGCGCAAAAAATGAGCAGCTGCACTTTTGAATATCAATTATCTGTCATATATTTGCACACGATTTACGTAATCTCTGATTGAACATGGGAGTCAATTTATATTGCGTAAGCAAGGTTTAATGCTTTTAATTATATAAAAATGGATTTGATTAAAGTAGCTGAAGCCGCCTTCCAAAGTGGCACAGAGATGCCGAACTTCAACTCGGGTGATACTGTATCAGTACACTACAAGATTGTGGAAGGTAACAAGGAGCGTATTCAGATTTTCAAAGGTGTTGTTATCCAGATTAAAGGAGAAGGCATCAACAAACGCTTCACAGTTAGGAAAATGTCAGGTAACGTAGGCGTTGAGCGTATTTTCCCTTTCGTCGTTAGCACCGGGCATAGCGCCCCGTCCTCTTGAACGCCCTATTGCGTCGATT
>JBDHYT010000335.1:0-3817 GCA_039811485.1 Marinilabiliaceae bacterium
CAAGAGCGCCGGGATTCTCCGGGGCATCAAACGGGACTTGTACGAAGGCGGCATCCGCGTGCCCGCCATCGTCCGCTGGCCGGCGCGCATCAAGCCCGGTCAGGTCAGCGATCTGGTCTGGGCGAACTGGGATTGGCTGGCCACGTTCGCGGACTTGGCCATGACCAAACCGCCGACGAACACGGACAGTATTTCCATTTATCCGACGCTCGTCGGCCAGTCGCAGACCAATAAACATGATTTTCTGTATTGGGAATTTCATGAACTCGGTGGCAGGCGTGCAATCAGAATGGGGAACTGGAAAGCAATACAGCTCAACTACGGAAAAGAAACCCCCGATGCGGTTATGCTTTTCGACCTGAGCACCGATATGGCAGAGCAGCACAATCTGGCTGAAAGAAACCCCAAATTAGTGAAGAGACTTACCAAAATGATGAATGGCGCACGAACACCATCAGAGCTTTTTAATTTTGGGCGCAAATAATTAACAATCAGCAATCAACAATCAGCAATCAACAACCAACAACCAACAAAGAGATGCCCGCTGATAATTGGTAAATTACTAACCGGGTGTCTCTTTGTTATGTGGTTGTTGTTCAGAATCTTACTCCAAAGGCATTCAACCTATCAGCAGGATGTTTGACGGGTGAAGGGAAAACAATTTTTCTCTTTCCATTGCAGATGGTTATTACGTCACCCGCCGATGTGTCGAATGCTATCACACCTCTCTCCTTATCGACAATCGAGAATTTAACCCTTCGTCCTCTCTGGTTTTTCACCACCAACTCCGATAGATTTATACCTGTCTGAATAGTGCATTTCCCGCCTTTCTCGCTTTTAATCTGGATAAATGATGTGTATCCATCCGAGCGTGAAGCACTTACCAGGAATGCACCATCAGCTCTAAAGTCAATAAACGAAGCTTCGCGCCAGTCGTCGGGCACGGCGGGAAAAACCCGTATTCTTCCACCCCACGATTGAAGATAGAGATCCTGAAGCGATGATGCCCCGGCCAACGGAGTCTCAATCACCGGGCCGGTCTCGCGATACAGCGTATTAGGTTTGATGAATTTGTTGATGAGTTTATGTAGCTGTATAACAGCTCTATTGCCATCGCCCATCATCGAATATATTGATGATGAACCTGTAAATGAATACCCTTGCAGATAGGCGGGCATACTTTGCCAATGATCCACGCTTCGGCGGATAATATCTTTATTTTCAGCATTATCCCAATTGATTTCATATAACGGATATATCATCAGCAGATGCGAATAGTGGCGGTGGGAGTTTTCGAGTTTAATATTTGCGCCAATAATAAAACCCTGCTCGTCATCAGCCGGATAAGGAGTTAAATTTTCGAGAAACTCCAGCCAGTATTCTCTTTTTTCGTCATTAAGCCCATACTGTTTGTCTGTCTGAATCAATGTAGTGAGTCCCCAGCGGAGCAGTGCAAGGTCGTAGTTGCAGTCGCGGGCAGTACCATATTCGGGTGAGGCGGTTTCGGGCAGATGATATTTTCCGTCTTCTCCCTTCTCACGAATATGGCCATAGTAGGCAATACTCTTTTTTAGTAGAGGGAATAGTTTGGAAATTAGTTCGTTATAGTTGCCGGTCCACTGGCAGTATTGCCAATAGTAGAATAGGATCCACGGTAGATTACCGGTTTCGTAAAGTGCTTTATTGGGTGTATTGGGATTTAGTTGCGACAGTAGATGGTAACTTGTGCTACGGCCCATTGCAACTGCATCTTTTTTCCATTCATCCACAACCACGTTATTGTGCAGATTTTCAATATTATCGTTTAGTGCTTTCCAGAGTGGCAACGACATTGATCCTCTGTTGGCAGTGAAAAGAGGCGAATAGGTAAGCTGCACGTTAAGATTCATCCATATTGCAGGCCATGGAGTGTTTGGAACAGCCCAGGGGCCTTGAAGATCAATAATATACCTGTCGGGTCGGGTGAGGGTTGCAAACTTATATTGCTGAATCCAGTAGAAACTCTCAAGCCTGGCATCACCAAACGAGGCAAAGCTGGCCGGATAGTAGCTGTGCCACCACTCGCGGTGTGATGATATAAGCTCTTCCGATTCAGTTTTTAGTGCATCTCCGAGAGTTGCTCTTGCCTTATCTAAAGCTTCCTTCTCCGAGTTTTCATGCGAAATTGTTATCAATATTCTTCGACGAGAGCCTTCGGTGTTGTCGTGCCATGCCACAACATAACTTTTCCCGCCAAGGAGATTTTGCACCGAGAAGTTTATCCCATTATCACTTAGGTATTTCACATCTGGATTTGGATTGTCGGCATACTCCTGAGGATAATCCGTCTGGCCAAAAACCAACCGTGGACTGACCGCTTTCAACGGAATCCACTCCCATTCGTACGCTGCGTTATTGGATGTATGTGTCTCTACCACAATTATATCCTTGGTGGCGTGTACATAACTTTTGAAATCGATGTTGCCTGCCTTTGTTTTGAGTCTTCCCGAGGTCTCGGCATTCCATAGTTCTAACCGCATCGACTCCTTTTGGACGGCGGCATTGGGCTTCATCAAAAAATAGCCTATCGGAAGTCGGGCTCCATGATAGAGGTTGCTGTACTCACTTTTGTTGGCAGGCATACGCCCCTCGGTGACATCAACCCTGCCGACATGAAATTTATACGCACCACCTTCTTTGTATATGCTATTTCCGATGAGACCGTTGCCCATTATCGCCCCTGCATAATAGTCGGCTGTGATTGAGTCCCACACCAAATCGTGGGTTTTAAGAAATCCGGGCCAGTCGATATCGCGCGGTGAAACAGTGTGCTGCGAAAACAGCGATGCGCCACATATCCAGCTTGTTATGTATATCAAGATAGGAATCAGCCTGTTACGAATAGTCATGTCAGCAATTTTTTATACCATGAAGTTACAATATACAAAAAAGGCATCTGATTTTATTGTCAGATGCCTTTTTATATTTGAGGTAAACCTGTTTACCACTTGATGTTGCGCATGTCGCCCGACTCGGCAAGCTCTATGTGCATACGGAAAGCAGATGCAAGTGCGTGAGGAGTATGAACATTACCCGAAAGTTTCAGGTAGTCCCACATGATTTGCTTATAGTCAGGGTGTACGCAATTCTCAATGATTGTGGCAGCCCTTTCGCGAGGTGATTTTCCTCTAAGGTCGGCCACACCTTGTTCGGTAATAAGGACTTTAACCGAGTGTTCGGTGTGGTCGATATGGCTTACCGAAGGAACGATGGTGGAAATCTTACCGCCTTTTGCTGTTGAAGGACAGGTGAATATCGAGAAGAATGCGTTGCGGGTAAAGTCACCCGAACCACCCAGACCATTCATCATTCGCTGACCCGAGATGTGTGTACTGTTGATGTTACCAAACAAGTCGGCTTCGATAGCTGTATTGATGGTGATAAGTCCCAGACGTCGAACAATCTCAGGATTGTTTGAAAGTTCCTGTGGGCGAAGTACCAAACGCTCTTTGAAGAATTCGAGATTTGAGTAGATATCGTCGAGAACCTCTTTTGAAACTGTTAGTGAACATCCACTGGCAAATGCTATACGTCCTTGTTTCATCAGGCCGATAACCGCATCCTGAATCACCTCGGTGTACATTGTGAAGGCCGGGATATCTTTGTTTTCGCCAAGAGAACCAAGCACCGCGTTGGCAATGTTACCCACACCCGACTGTATCGGTAGGAATGATTGTGGAATGGTTCCGTTTTTGATTTGCGACACAAGGAAAGCAGCAACGTTGTCGCCGATTTTCTTTGTGGTAGCATCAACGGGGTCGAAGCCACCAACCTGGTC
>JBDHYT010000336.1:0-3812 GCA_039811485.1 Marinilabiliaceae bacterium
TACCTATAATTTCATGCCGGTTCTCGACTGGACCCGCACCGATCTTGCCTTTGAGGTGGAGGATGGTTCACGTGCATTACGTTTCGAGAGGGCTGCCTTTATGGCTTTCGATCTGTTTATTCTGAAACGCCCCGGGGCTGAAAAGGAGTATTCTGAAGCTGATAAGGCCAGGGCCAAGGCACGTTACGAAGCTATGAGTGAGGATGACAAGCAGTTGTTGGTTAAAAATATGATTGCAGGACTTCCGGGTGCCGAGGAGAGTTTTACCCTTAAGGAGTTCCAGGCTCAGCTCGACAGGTATAATGGCATTGATGCTGAAAAGCTGAGGTCCAATCTGATAGAGTTTCTGAAAGAGATAGCTCCTGTGGCTGACGATGCTGGTGCAGTGCTATCTATCCATCCCGATGATCCTCCATACCAAATACTCGGACTTCCAAGGATATTGAGTACCGAGTCGGATTTTAACCGTCTGGTGGAAGCTGTGCCCAATAAATCAAACGGGCTTTGTTTCTGTACCGGTTCGTTTGGTGTGAGAGCCGATAATGACCTGCCCCAGATGATATTACGGCTTGGCGACCGGATTAACTTTGTGCATCTAAGGTCAACACAGCGCGATGAAGAGGGTAATTTTTATGAGGCCAATCATCTTGAAGGCGATGTTGATATGTATGGTGTGATGAAAGGTTTTCTGGAGATTCAGCAGAAACGCGGAGTATCAATTCCTTTCCGTCCCGACCATGGCCACGAGATGCTTGACGACCTGAATAAAAAGACCAATCCCGGCTATTCGGGAATCGGCCGCCTGCGAGGCCTTGCCGAACTGCGAGGCCTTGAGATGGGCATAGCCCGCACTTTGTATAACTGATTCAATTTACTGAAACTATATTTTTTTTTCACCAGGCTCATTGTGATAATGTTATCATGATGAGCCTGTGGTGTTTGGGTACCCTACCGTTGTCTGTCAATCGTTACTCGGATCCGTATAAATCTTTATCCTATTTACTTGAGTATTGATTTTTTTGCCCAAAAAAATATCTATTGATAATCAGATTGTTATATGATAAGCACTTATAATAATCAACAAAGTTAAATCTCAACTAAAAAATAATTGAACTATTTCAATCTAAACATGTTTTTCTCTGGCAATTAAATACAATTAACATGAGAAAAATTTTACTTTCACTATTTTTAGCTGTAATAACGGCTGCTACAGGATTTACACAAAGCCTTTTGTATAGCTTTCCTTTTGATGGTTCCCTTTCGGCGACTGTTGGAACTGGAACTTTTTCCGGTGCAGGAGCATCATACACAACAGACCGGCATGGAAATGCCAACAAGGCATTAGCAAAACCACTTGATAATGGATATACAGCTCCCTTGGCTGTACCTTCCGGAACTGCCTCAAGAACCATAGCTTTATGGTTCAAAAGAGTAGGGGGGCAGATAATTTTCCCCATCTTTTTTCTTATGGAGGGTCGAGTAGCGGACAACTGTTTGCGATGACTTTTCAATCTAATGGAGGCCTTTATTTCAACTCCGGGAATGGTGCTTCGCAGACACTCAATGCTCCTGTACCATCGGATACATGGCTTCACATTGTAGTAACATATAGTGCTAATAGAGTAAAATTATATTTAAACGGTGAGTTGAAGGGTGAGTATAAAGTAGTATCCTTAAATACTTTAAGCAACTCATCTTTCAGATTAGGATATAATCTTCACGGTCATTTTGATGACCTGAAAATATATAATTATGCTTTGAATGCAACTGAAATAACCCAGCTTTACAAGCAAACAGAAGTAGCAGAAGAGGTTGTAAATATTCCAGATGCTAACTTTAAGGCTGCCCTCCTTGCCCATACTCCTGCAATTGACACTAATGGTGACGGGAAGATACAGAAAAGCGAAGCAACAGCATTTACAGGACACATTAATGTTAGTGGTAAAAACATAGCAGATCTTACAGGTATTGAGGCTTTTATTAACGCAACAATACTTGACTGCAGTAACAATCCGTTAACCACGTTAGATTTAAGTAAAAATGCAGCATTAACTCAACTGTTTTGTAATGATGCGCAGTTGACAACATTAAATGTTGCAAACGGTAACAATACCAGCTTTATTCAGATTAGTGCTCAAAACAACTCCAATCTTACTTGTGTACAGGTGGATAACACAGCCTACAGTACAGCCAACTGGCTTGCACAGCCTTTCCGGTTTGATGCCGGTGTAGGATTCAGTCAAAATTGTGCAGCATCAACAGGTATAGATAATGTGAAATACAACAATATCACAACTGTTTATCCTAATCCGGCGCGCTATAGACTGAACATTGAAGTAAAGGAAGCGGCAAATATCAGTATTGTTAATATGCTTGGTGCTGTAGTTGCTACACATCGACTAAACTCAGGAAACAACACTATTGATATAAGCACACTTACAAAAGGTGTTTACTTCATTATTTCGTCGAATGACGGTGTATCAAAAAGCTCAGCAACAGTTGTGAAATTTATCAAAGAGTGAATTTGATTTGCTAAAAGATATATCTCAAACGGAGGTTCACAGATAAATAACTAATCCACGAATTGCACAGTTTTACACTAATATTATTTTGATGTAAAATTGTGTAGTTTGTGGAATTTTTGTAGTTAGTCTTTAATAAAAATATAGCAGTTAATGTGCAGATTCTTAGTGAATTGTGTTTGAAATCGTTACCGTTTTTGTTCTTTTAAAAAGGGTAACGATTTAGGCACAAAATTTATATGCTTTTGATGCTTTAACGGTGTTTTTTGTATTGCTAAGTATAAATGAAAAAGCCTATAAATCATTGATTTATAGGCTTTTGTACTTTTGTTGTTTAATACAACTCGCGGAGAGGGAGGGATTCGAACCCCCGGAACCTCGCAGTTCAACGGTTTTCAAGACCGCCGCAATCGACCACTCTGCCACCTCTCCAATATTTACCGGCTCTTTTGCCGTGTTCTTTTCTCAAAGACGAATGCAAAAGTAGTGCTTTTTATTAATACTCCAAATGTTTGCTGATATATTTTTCGAGGTTTTCTGGTTTTTATTTTGCTTACAGTTGCAATTAAAACATAATCAAATCATTAAATCATAAGAAAAAATTTATGCTCTCTTTTTCATATTGTATGTTTTTTGTCTTAATTTTGACCTGCTTCATTAAAAGATATGAAGCATTGAAATCCGATAAAATTGTATAGATGAATAATAAACACTGGCATACCGAATCGGTAGCTTCTACTTTTAATCTTCAAAACACATCGCCACAAGGTCTTTCGGCCGATGAGGCAGCAAAGCGGCTCGAAAAATACGGACCAAACGAACTGGCCGGTGGTGAGAAAACAGGTTTCTGGAAAATTCTGCTTTCTCAGTTTATAAATGTATTGATTATTGTACTTCTTGTTTCTGCAACAATCTCTCTTTTTCTTGGCAAACATGTAGAGTCAATATCCATATTTATAATAGTTGCCCTGGCTGCAATTCTGGGTACAATTCAGGAATTTCAGGCAGGTAAGGCTCTTGAGGCTCTTCGGAAGATGGCATCTCCCAATGCCACTGTCATCCGCAATGGTGAAACGGTTGAGGTGCCCGCCACTGAGCTTGTTCCGGGTGATGTGGTGGTGATTTCGTACGGCAATAAGGTACCTGCCGATATCAGACTTATTGAGAGTGCAAACCTTCAGATTGAGGAGGCTGCCCTTACCGGTGAATCACTTGCTGTGGAGAAAAACACTGATTCTGTTGACGGATCCGACTGTCCGCTTGGCGACAGGAAGAATATGCTTTACATGG
>JBDHYT010000337.1:0-3804 GCA_039811485.1 Marinilabiliaceae bacterium
TGATAATGTCTCTTATGGGGTAGATGAGTTTCATGTAGCGTCGAAACATAAAATACATACTCAGAAATTTCAGTATTTCCCCCAGAAGTGTTGCCACGGCCACGCCCAGTATGCCGTAATGTTTCATCAGCAATATGCCGGCAGCAATGCTGAAAACTACCACTATGCGCGAGTAGAGGTTTATCTGCACTTGTTCTTTGAGTTGGATAACCATGTTGAGAGGATAGAAAAATCCGTTGACGACTATGCCCAGAAGGATTGTGGATGTGACAATGTACGAGTCGATATATTTTGGGTCGAAGATGTTGAAAATGACTGCCTTGCCGAATATCACAAAGTAGATGAAGGGAAAGATGAAAACAGGCATCATCATCTTAACCATAAAACTGTAGAATTTTATTATCACATCGTCTTTTGTGTTGCTGTCGTAGCGGTTGAAAAATACGGGGCGTAATACCGAGTCAAACTCTTTGACAGGCAGTATCTTGTAGAATATTTCGTAAATCTTGACGGCAAAACCGTACAGACCAACCTGAAACGAACCCGACATTGCCGAAATGATGTAATAGTCGCTGGTGCGCCCTATAAGTCCTGCACCAAGCTCCGAAAATACCGACAGTAGCCAGAAACGCCGGATGCGGGGAGTGTAGCGTTCGTATTCGGTTACGGTGGCCGATGTCACTTTCACCACCCGGCTGCGCATCAGAACTACCAGTGCGGCAATGAAGTATAGGGCACATATAACATACTCTATCCGAAGAAGAAACGCCACATCGAGCCGGCTTAGAAATACAACGTAGGCGATGCTACGGAGTGCAAACATAAATATGTTGAGAAGTGCTGTTATGCGGTGCATCAGAAACGACATCATTATGGTCTCTATCAGCAACTTAAGCGAATAGGTTATAACAAAAAGGTAGAATGCTCCGCTGTAGTCATCAAAACCTACAATATTGAACCAGCCTGTTACAGTAGTTTCAAAATGACTCATCAGCATCAGAAGCAGTGTGGTGGCTGCCAGGGCAATGAGTGACGAACCTACTATGAACCTCCGGATGGAACGTGTATGTCCGTTGGCCTCCATCTCGGGCAGGAACCTTATTGCCACATACTGCAACGGACTGTAGATAAAGAGTTGGAAGAAGGCGTATAATCCGAATGCAAACGTGAACGCTCCGTATGTATCCACCGGAAGTTTACGTATAACCAACACCGATGCCACAAGGCTGAATATCTGTGTGATAATTTTGCCTGCATATACCCAGCCGGTGTTGGATATCAGTGTGTTGGCCGACGATTTTTTATTCATTGTGATTATCTGCGTTTTAAAAAACTTTTTCCTGTTAGTTTCTGTACTATAAACTTAATATAGTTAAGTTTCATTGCTGCAGGCGTGTCAAGCCGGCTGCGCTCAACATCGGTGCGCTGTATCATGAACGGTATCTCGTCGTCAACCATTCCATGAGTTCCAAAGGTGAGGTCGATATCGGAACTGATTTTGTCGAACAGCTCTTTTCTGACGTGAAAGTCTCTGTATGGGAATGCAAATACCCTGTAACTGAGGTTGTAACGATTGGTGGTGTGTGCTGTACTTTTTATGGTTTGCTCTATTTGTTCATCAATAGTTATCTCCTTGTAATTGGGATGATCCCAGCTGTGTCCGCCAAATCCGAATCCTTCATCTATCATGGTGGTTATCTCACTGTCAGTGAGATACAGAGGGTGGGTTTTTAGGTAATCGGCAAAGCTTATGCCTATGGCCTTTGCAACCTCATTGATAATTTCTGTTTGATAGTAATTGAGATTATTAACCGCATCCACAACATCCGAAGTGTCAATATTGTGTTTGGCAAGTGCTGCTTCAGCCCCCTTTCTAAGCTTGTCGTTATCCTTTATATTTTCTACCAACAGGTTTATTTTGCGCTTGAAGTGCATGTCGGCCTGGTTGATAAAGGCCGGATTGATAAAAATGATGGCCGGAATGGAATGTTTTTTTAATATTGGGCGTAACAGATTGTAAACCTGAGCTAAGCCATCGTCGAAGGTTATTGCCAGACTGTTTTCGGGAAGTTTTTTCCCGTGTTTTTTATGGTCGGTTATCTGCTTCAGATTCACAATGTTGTAGTGTTTTCTGAAAAACGCCATGTCCCTGTCGAACTGTTCGGCGGTGCGATAAGGCTGTTTGTTTATCTCGCTGTCGTAGTCGGAATTGAGAATGCTGTGGTAGTTAACCACCACCAGATCCCTGTCTGCCAGTTTTCGTAGCAGATTATAGGGAATAAGTGTGGTGACAAATGCAGCTGTATGGCGTATTACTTTTTTGATCATTGTTTATTTTTTTGTTGATATTGTCATTACCGAATATTCCGGTCTCTTTGGAAAGAAAAAGAGGAATGCGGCAAGGTTGAAAATATCGCGCGTTACGATAAATGCCAGTTCGGAGATAAAAATCCTGATGCTCTCCTTTTTGCGGTGCAGCACTGTTGCAAGTGTTACCACCGGCAGATAAGCAAGCAACGGCCATAAGCTGAATGTAAGCAGGCTTATAAGCAGCGACAGGCACAGGAACAGCCATGTGGGGTCGCTGGTTAACATCCGGCGGTAGATATGCGGGTTGCGCCAGAAATGTTTGCGGTAGAGCACGCCACGGGCATACATATCCCTGAATGCCATTAGGCTTCGCCATTTGCGCGTCTCATCACGATAGCTGACGGTATGGTGTTTCACTGCCACATTGGGCAGTCTCAATAATTTGTAGCCCATACGGCTGCTTCTCAGCCCAAGGTCGAGATCCTGACCGGTAAGGAACCGGGTATCCATTCCGTTAAGTCGTTCCCACAAAGCGCGTTCCATCACAAAAAAACCTCCTGTTATTGGCTGGAAAGTGGGTTTGTTTACTGCCATCTTACGGTAAAGTTCGTGGTAGAGAAACTCGCCTTCGGGCGTGTAGTAGTAGTTTTCCCAGGAGGCCGATACAAACGGATGAATCAGTTTTCCATCGGGGTTGAATATCTTTTTGATGAAGCCCGGCAAAAGTTCCATGTCGCCATCGAGAAAAAACAGAATATCGCCTTTCGAGTTTTGAGCACCCACGTTGCGTGCAATGGCTGCACCTGTGGCATTTTCGATTTTGAAAATCTTGTCGAATCCCGCTGTCTGTGCCACTTCAATGCTGTTGTCGGTGGAGTTGCTGTCAACAAATATCACCTCATAACCCTCAATGCCCTCCTTTTGGCACACATTGCGAACCGACAGGCATGAGGCTGCCAGTTTGGGGCCTTCGTTGCGCCCTATGAGTATAAATGATATGTAGGGTATGTTGTTCATTTAGCGTTGTTTTTATGATAGGAGGTGAATAGTTTGGTCAGAACCAATGAGTAGGTAAACGGGAATAGAATTTTGTATCCATGTCGCCAAACGAATGCTGCCCACATCCTGTAACTTGTTTGAGAATAAGGGTTCAGATACGATTTCAGAAACTTGCCGACACTCTGTTTCATAAACGGTTTTCCTGCCCCAGTCTCTTCTGTGTCGCCATAAACTATTGCATCATAGCTTATTAGGGTTCTAAATCCTGCTTTGGCTGCTCTCATCGAAAAGTCGAAATCGGCACCATATTGCGGCATCAGTTTCTGGTCGAAAAGGCCTGTTTTGTCGAAAACCCTGGCCGGAATAAGAGTACCTCGGCCATTGAGTGCAGAGCTCGGCAATATTTTGCGGTGCGAAGGTATGTACACAGTAAACGGTTTGTGATACTTAAACTCTTTGAATGTCACTTTGTTGAAGTGGCTCACTCCGGCAAAG
>JBDHYT010000338.1:0-3800 GCA_039811485.1 Marinilabiliaceae bacterium
AATAGTTGTACAGCTAACTCGGCAAATTTAACGTCGTTGAGATACAGCACCAACGATTCGCTGAAAGCACTGTTTACAGTTACGGGAATAACCTCGCCTGCATTGACATAAAAAAATGATTTGGCCGGCTTTTCAAAAGCAACACTCAGCTCCTGCTTATATACATTGGCAAAAATATCCTTGTCGCCAGTCTCCTTCCCAGTCCTGGATCTGTCGGAGCTTCTGAAAACGAAAGCCATTTTAAGTATCTCTTCATTTTCGGGAACGCCGTAAAACTGTCTGATTGAAGGCTTTATTGAAAGCACATAAGAATTTTGCCCTGTACGTATCATTTTACAATCGGCGATATTCTCATCCCATGTTGCTTTAACATATCGCCAGTCGCTGTCGGAAGTACTTTTATTGGTAATCACGCCGGTATGTGCATACACATCGCCGGTGTAATTCTTTAACCCTCCGGAGCCTTTCTCGGCATTAAAGGATATTGAAACCTGCTGGTCGGCCACCGGAAGTGCGGGATTGGTTGTAATAACCTGCCCCACAACCGAATGGACAAAAAGCAGAATTAAAAAAAACGGTAAAAATCTTCTCATCTTAAAGTTGTTTCATTGATGACTCAAGGATAAATGCAGCATTAACCTGCCGGTATTGACCTAAACTGCGAATAATGGAATAAAGAGCTGCTCCACAGTGGATACAGCTCTTTAAACCTTTCATTCGATATGGATTAATTAATAGTTCCCTTCATGGTATTGAAGTTGAGGGTAATCTTCTGACCGGCCACTACCGAAGGTGCGTCCTGGTCGCCACCGGTACCACGGTAAGCGATATCGCCGCTGATGATATTGAACTCAGCCTGCCACCAGTCACATTTCAGGGTTTTGGCAGCTGCATGCATTCTAAGTTTACCATTGGCAGGTGCCGAAGCAAAAGATATTGTTTTTGCAGCGTTGTCAACAGTAAATTTGTTGGCTGGCTTGGCAGCATCCCAGCCACCAAACACATCACCCATTCCGTAGATGGCAGCTTCGGCAAGCTCTATGGTTTTGTCTTTCAGATTGACTACCACAGTGTAATAACCCGACTCCGGAACTTTTATGTTTTCGGTACCAACAGTATATACTCCTTCAACAGGTGCGTCTTTGGTAACACCTACACCGTTGTCCCAGTTTTGTAGTGGGAAGAACTTAAATTCCGAATCTTTATCCAAATACAGAACTCTCCAGAACAGTTCGGGGTGAGAGTGAACCGGAATCATTGGCAGGTCGTTGGTACCCCAGCCCCATCCGCCAACTGCGCTACCAATAACATATAGTGCAGGAGGATATTCAAAATACTCTGTTATCACTATTTTTTTGGCATCGCCATTGGTGGCATCAATCGAGAGCTCGATGGTATATTTACCCTTTTCGCTTACGCTAATATTTCCACCCTTGTCAACAACCTTAGACGAACTTGCTGCAACATCAATTTTATCGAAACCTACATCAAAAGTCATTCCGTTAAGCGGAGAAGCAACACCATTAAGGGTTCTTAGTTTGAAGCCCTTATCGGCCTCTAAGGTTATTGCTGTCCATTTCCATGTATAAACGGCCGCACTTGCCGATGGCTTGCCATCATTGTCGGCAACCATTACATTACCCCATTTCCAACTACTTGGGTCGGCTGTTGCATTGGCATTATCGGCACTAACACCGTCACCCACTGCATCGAGTACCACATTAGTCCATATTGTAAATTCGGCTGCCGAGTTTTGAGTAATCGAGAATTTCTGATTTGCAACATCAAGAGTTACAGTATAATTACCACCCGAAACACCAATATTGTCTGCACCACTCTTCAGAGAAATATCCTTGCCGTTATCGATAATTTTTCCACCATCGATACCATAGTTATGCTTCCAAGGATCTTTATCTTTTTTGGGAGCTCTGAACTTAAACTCACCCGGTTTCATATCGAGAGTGATGCTGTAGGTCTCTTTCTCCTTATTATAAGCCATATACTTATCGTTAACCAGATCCCAGCCACCAACTGCACTACCAATAACCGACCATGGTTCGGCGTCGAAGTAGGGAGTCACAGTCATTTCGATAGCTTTGGTAGCCAGCGCATTGGATGCAACAACCCTAACCTTGATGTTGTGGGTTTTTCCATCTTCAAAACCGGCGGCCAACAGTCCCTTGTTAAAATCGCCAATTGTGATTTTGAACGGAGAAGAGATATTGCTGCTGATAATCTTGCGGTTGCTAAAGTTGCCCTTAGCCTCATCTACCTCAAGATTATAGGTAACAACGGTATTGAGTTTAAAATCGGCCTTAGTCCATTCGAAGGTTTTAAATTCTAAAGCCTCGTCTGTTTTCTGAAAAACAAACGTACCACCATCAGTGGGAGCAGTAAGCTTGGGGCTCACCGCATCCTCGGGAATTTTCGGGTCTATGTCGTTCTCGCACGCGGCCAGCAAGCCTGCCGAAACCATCAGGAGAGATAATATTTTTACGAATTTCATAGTCGATTAATTTACGTTAATTAATACTTCGGATTCTGTTTCAAATTGGGGTTGGCATTGATGTCGGTATTAGGTATCGGCATCAGATTATATTTATCGTCAACGGCTTTACCGTTAAGATCGCCACCCTTCAATGGCCAAACATAATCGCCCGATGTCAGTTTACCAAAGCGAACAAGGTCGGTACGGCGGTGACACTCCCAATACAGCTCGCGTGCACGCTCATCGAGAATATAATTTAGATCGACAGTTGCAGGTAGTGAAACGCCGGCACGATTAGCAATTTTCTGCAAACGGCCCAGGTTGGTTGTTGAAACCGGGTTACCCAGACGAAGATCAATCTCGGCTGCCATCAGATAGATATCGGCCAAACGGAACACCGGAGCATCGGTATCGGTAAAGTCGCTCTTGCCTTCATTTGAAGCAAAGCTGCCATCGCGGTTCACGTTGCGGTATTTTGTAACAGCATAACCATTGCTATAACTGCTCTGATCGGTAATCTCCAGGGTTTGGCCATCTTTGAACCATAATGCACGGATATCACCTGTTTCAAACTTGTTAACCAACGCTTTGGTGGTTCTGTTTCCACCCCAGCCTCCTGTGATACCAAACTCTTCACGCTTAATCTTATCGCCACCAATAGCAGCATTGATGATATAGGTTGTTCCACCATACGATTTTGAGTTTGTTCCATCAAAATTGATGGAGAAGATAACCTCTTTGTTGCAAGTGTGGTTGTCGGCAAGGAACATAAACTGGTAAGGTGAGAACTTATCTGTCGCCTGTTTGTCGGCATCGCCCATCAAATCGTAGTTGGCAGCCATAATCTTATCAACATAGGTCTTGGCCTTTTGATAGTAATCCTTATTTTCAGTTCCAAGATACGACTTGTGGTTGAGATACAGTTTAGCAAGCAGAGCCCATGCAGCACCCTGGTTGGCCTGACCTATCAGACCTGTTGCAGCTGGAAGCAGTTTATAAGTGCCATCACCTTTATCGCCTACAATCTCAAGAAGTTCATTCTCGATATAGTTGAACAACTCGGGGCCTCGTGCGCTACCGGCAGGTTTAGGCAACTGCGAACCAATGGCATCATTTTCGGTCACAAACGGAATACCGTTGCCAAACAGGTCGAGTGCATGCCAGTATGCAAGTGCACGTAAGAAGCGGGCCTCGGCAACATACTGCGGCAATTTTTTATATTCGGCTTTACCATAGGTCTTTGCCTGACGGATAAATTCGTTGGCAAGCGACACCTGATATATTGCACGATAGTAGAACGAACGGATAAACT
>JBDHYT010000339.1:0-3787 GCA_039811485.1 Marinilabiliaceae bacterium
GACACATGAGCCGATTGTAGAGGAGCACCAGAGCCGGAATCAACAACAGAACCAGAAATCCGGATTAGAGATGGAGCGGCTACATCTCTCTTTTCTTTAAGAATATACTGATTATCAATCCTAATGATATCAATATATGCTGTATCGACAACTTTGGCCAAGACCTGACCGGCATCGGAAAAAGAACCACATACCGACACCGAAGAATCATGGCGAAACAATTGTGGCGAAAACGAAAAATCGATACCATAAACCTTACCAAGCGAATCGAGCAGAGAAGTAATACCGACATGCCGCAAACAGAATTCGCGACGTTCCTGGCCAGCAATGCCATGATTGAACGACACAAAAACAGCAAAAAGAAGCAGTGCAAACAATAACCTCTTGAACCGCATGGCAAACAACTCTATTTCAACAACGTGACAAAATATTTTCCTTCATCGCTCCGGTTAAATGAAATATCTAAAGTAAGAGAAATAACCTTGGTGACATATTCAAAATCATCATGGCTAAAAGATGCAGTGAGAGTTAAGTCATCAGCACCGGCAGTTGTATCTATTTCTATATCAAAACCATATACACTTTCGAGCGTTGCACACACATCAGAAAACGGTGTATTATTGAAAACAATACGACGGGTTTTCCAGGCTAATGCATTGGGGTTGATAAAATTGCGCAAGACGAACGACCGTGTGGCTTCGTCGAAAACAGAGCTCTGTCCCGCATTAACCACAACTTTAGGAATCACTCCCTTAGTATCGGCCAACTCTACGCTACCCGAAAGCACCGACAGTTCAACTCTTCCGTCCTTTTGAAGAATATTGAAACTGGTGCCTTTTACAACAACTCTGAATCTATCAAAATCGATCACAAAAGGACGAAGCGAATCTTTGGCAACATCAAAGAAACCCTCACCGCTAAGTTTTACCGAACGGGTGCTGCCGGCAAACTTTTCGGGATAAAAGAGACCGGAATTACGATTTACTGCTACTATTGAACCATCGTCGAGAGTGACGGTGACCGGCTCACCACCACCCCTTTCCTCTGTCAGCATAACGGCGTCTGATTGAGTTACGGAAGAAGGCATCAAAAGAGCCACACCCAATAGTATTGCCACTGAAGTAGCTAAAGCTACAATTGCAAGTCTGATTTTCTTGATCCTCCGCTGACGATTTTGCTCTATCCGCTGCGACACAGCCTCCCAACCACCATCCACATCAATCAGTATATCGGGCAATAAAGCCACTTCACCCTTTTGCAGCTGCAACACCGACTCGTACAACTCCCTGTTATCTCCATGGGCAAGCCACTGGTCGAAACTACCGCCACATGGCAGAGGTTCACCGGCAATATGGGCTGCGATGACGGCCATTCTATCTTCTAAACGTTCTTCCATGAACTTAATATTATTACACTCACATCAAAGACAACAGACACACGCAAAACCCCTATCCGAGGATAAATAGAAGGAACAAAAAAAACTTATTTCTCAAAGGAAGAAGCTTTCCCCTCAAAAACATTAGCGCCTTACCCATCTGACTCTCAATGGTTTTGGGCGAGAGATTCAACAGTTGTGCTATCTCGGCATATTTCTTTCCTTCGAACCGGCTCATCATAAAAATCCTGCGCCGCTGTGCCGGCATCTGATTGACGACATCATACAATAATTCATAAGAACACTCCCGCTCATCTCCCTGTTTTTCAACATCATCAACAATATACCCGTCAAAATATTTCCGCTCAACCGTAGCATGTTTTACCGCATTGAAGCAGCCGTTGCGCACTGCAACATAGAGATAACTTTTTAACGAACCGACCCTCAATTCCGAACGCTTCTCCCAAAGACGCACAAACAGATCCTGAACCAGATTTTCGGCCTCAGCCCGGTCGTGGATAATCGTAACAGCCATCACAACAAGTATGGAGTAGTAACTTCTGAAAACAGTTTCAAAAGCCGAATGGTCACCATTTCTGATTAGTGAAACCAGCTCATCATCAGAAAAAGAGATAGGGTTGCGGTTCATAATGATTTTTTTTCAGGACAACTACAACAATAAAAACCCTGATTTAAATTTAATTATTATTTTTATCATTTTTGAAAATATAACTTACGAATTATAGCTGATGACGGGAAAAGTGAGAGTGGCTACCATAGTAGCAACATTATTAATTATTCAAACAATAGCTTATGGGCTATGGGCACAAGAGGCTCCCAAACGGGAAATGCGCGGTATTTGGGTCTCGAGTGTGGCAAATATCGACTGGCCATCCAGACCTGCTCTTTCATCAGAACAGCTAAAGGCAGAGACAATAGGGATTCTTGATAATCTGGTGAGGTTAGGTTTCAACTGCGTATTCCTTCAGGTGCGCCCGTCGGCCGATGCACTCTACAACTCCCCCACCGAGCCATGGTCGGCCTATCTGACAGGCAGTCAGGGAGCAGCACCGGCAAACGATTTTGATCCGCTTCAATTCTGGACGGAAGAGGCGCATAAACGCGGGATAGAACTACATGCCTGGATAAATCCGTTTAGAGCAACCACGGGTAAAAATCAACAATTGGCACAAAACCATATCACATCCACACATCCCGAATGGATAATATATTATGACGACAAGGGATATATCGACCCGGGCAACCCAGAGGCAAGAAAATATATATACAACATTATCAATCACATAGCCCAAAACTACGATATCGACGGAATACATATAGACGACTATTTTTATCCATATCCGTCACCAAAGAAAACATTTGCCGATACAGCCTCTTTCAGAATATACAACACACAAAAGCTAACCATAGAGCAATGGAGGCGTCAGAATATCAACACTTTCGTAAAAGAGGCACATCAAACGGTAAAAGATGCAAAACCATGGCTTCTGTTTGGAGTAAGTCCGTTTGGAGTATGGCGCAACGACAAGGACGACAAGCTCGGATCGAAAACAAATGCAGGCGTAACAGCCTACGATGCGCTTAATGCCGACATTCTGGCTTGGATGCACAATGGGTGGATTGACTATGTAATTCCGCAGATATATTGGGAATCGACACATCCGACGGCAAACTTCAACACACTTGCCGAATGGTGGTCGAAACAGGAAGGATGCCAGATATATATAGGCCATGCACTCTACAAGATAGATAACGGTGCTCCTGCATGGAAAGATAAGGACGAAATGCCACAGCAGCTGATTAAGGCAAGGTCGATAAGCAATATAGACGGAAGCGTGATGTTCAGCTACAAGCAGTTTTCGCGCGAATTACTCGGTTTGCATGCATTTCTTACCGACACCTTCTACCGCACCAAAGCACTGACACCACAAATTAAGAGTAGCAATGAATCGATAAAAATAGGAGAAATAAAGAAAAAAAAGCATATATTACAATGGACAAGTTCTGATGATGAAAACACAAGATTTTATGTAATATACCGTTACAATAAAAAAAAGGATTGTGGCAGTACAAGCGAATCGCATATTTGGCGTATCACAAGTGAAAACAGTATCAGAAAAGAGAATGGCGAGAGAGGGAAACAGTTTTACAGAGTTGCACCTTTAGATAAATACCGAAAAGAGCATAATGCCTCAAAAAAGGTAAAGTTTTGAGCAAAAAATAACAAAGAGATGAACAAAACATATAAAGCTATTAGAACAACAATCCTGTCGGTGTTGGTATCGGCGGCAGCAGCAGTACTGTGGCTTCTGTTCCTTGATGGCGGTTTTACCACAGGCCACTCAATAAGGATGAGTAAACCGCCCATGGAGGTAGCGCAAATAATAAGCA
>JBDHYT010000340.1:0-3775 GCA_039811485.1 Marinilabiliaceae bacterium
AGCTTAGTTCGCAGTACCGGGTAAGGGGAGGTAATTTTGATGAAAACATGATTTATGTTAATAATACTGAGATTTACCGTCCGTTTCTTATCCGTTCGGGAGAGCAGGAAGGGTTGAGCTTTGTGAATCCCGATCTGGTTGAGTCCATAGATTTTTCGGCCGGAGGATTTGATGCCTCTTATGGCGACCGTATGTCGTCGGTGCTCGATGTGAAATATAAAAAGCCGCGGGCCACGGGTGGCGGTCTCTCTGCAAGCCTCCTTGGTGGAACAGCCCATGCCGGCGGAAGCGCACTGAATGGTAAACTGACCCATATCACCGGTTTTCGTTATAAAACAAACCAGTATCTGCTTGGAACACTCGACATGAAGGGCGATTATGCACCGTCGTTTCTCGATGCGCAGTCGTATCTGACCTTCGATGCCGGAAGTGGCTGGTCGTTTGATGTTATGGGATATTATGCACTAAACCGGTATCGTTTTGTTCCCAGCAATCGCGAGACATCGTTTGGCACCATTTCGGAAGTCAAAAAACTGAAGATCTATTTTGAAGGCGAGGAGGACGATCGTTATCAGACAGGTTTATTTACCGGATCGGTTAACTTTCATCCAACCAGGAGGCATCTGTTCAGACTCTCGGCAGGCTTGTACCGTTCGTTTGAGGAGGAGAACTACGACATACTTGGCGAATACTGGCTGCAACAGGTTCTGGGAGGCGCACCAACAGGCAGCAATCAGGAGGGTGAGATTGAAAATATTGGTGTTGGTGGATATCTTCAGCATGCACGCAACGAACTGCTTGGTGTTGTTACGCACCAGGAGATTATGGGAAACCACTTTTTCGATAATCATACCGTCAGATGGGAGTTAAAATACCAGCGTGAACAGTTTAAGGATTTTCTCAACGAATGGGAATTGCGCGATTCCGCAGGCTATTCCGTTCCCGGCAGTAACGACGGATTGAGACTCTCGTATGCCTATAACGCCCGTCTGAACACTGTATCTGACAGGTTTTCGGGTTATGTAAAGGATGATATGGTGCTGCATATTCCGGGTGGTGTACTGAATCTTGTTTATGGATTGCGATCGTCATACTGGAGTTTTAACGATGAGTTGATTGTTAGTCCGCGAGCCAGCGTGAGTTATGTTTCTGATGAAAATCCTGATATCCGTTACCGGCTTGCATTGGGAATATATTATCAATCACCATTTTATAGAGAGATACGCAATCCGGAGGGCAAAATCAACAATTCTATTAAATCGCAAAAATCGGCCCAGTTGCTGCTGGGAACCGATTACTATTTTTTGCTTGGTGAGCAGAGGTTTAAGTTTACTGCCGAGGCTTATTACAAGCATCTTACAAATCTTATTCCTTATCAGATTGACAATGTGAGGATAAGGTATTCGGGACGTAACAATGCGCACGGTTATGCAGCCGGTGTAGATATGAAAATCAACGGTGAATTTGTGCCGGGTGTTGAGTCGTGGGCCGGTTTGTCGATAATGCGGAGCGAAGAGGATATGGACGACGATTTTTATGTTGTTAACGATGGTGCAGGAAACAGCAAAAAGGTTTATCCGGGTTATATTCCACGACCTTCTGACCAGCGGATTAATTTTTCGCTTTTCTTTCAGGATTATCTGCCCAATAATCCGGCTTTCCGCATGAGTCTTAGGATGCTTTATGGTACGGGTTTTCCTTTTGGACCGCCTAATTCGGAGCGGTACAAAGCTGTCAACAGGATGCCGACCTACCGGCGTGTGGATATGGGGTTATCGCGCGATTTAAAGGAGTTGTTCGGTAAAGGTGGCCTCTCAAAAACATTGGTAAAGGATGCCTGGATAGGACTTGAAATATTCAATCTCTTCAACTTCAGCAATACATTGTCCTATTTCTGGGTTACCGATGTGGATAACCGGCAGTTTGCGGTGCCAAACTACCTTACTTCACGCCGGTTTAACCTGAAGGTATCGGTTACTTTTTAATCTTCTCACCAAAAAGTTTCTCCAACCGCACTATCTCGTCACGATATTGGGCTGCTGATATAAAGTCGAGCTCCTTGGCCGCCTTTTGCATAAGCTTTTTGTTGTTCTCTATCGATTTTTTAAGTGCATCGGCACTCATATACTGAACCACCGGGTCGGCAGCAACATCAGTTTCTGAAGGCTCTACGTAAGCATTCTTCTCTAATTGTGGTAATATGCTGGTGGTCTGTTTGTTGATGGCCTTGGGCACTAATCCGTGTTTCTCGTTGTAAGCCATCTGTTTCATCCGCCGGTTGTTGGTCGAGTCGATTGTTGCCTGCATCGAATCGGTAATTTTGTCGGCATACATAATCACCATGCCGTTCAGGTTACGTGCCGCACGTCCAGCTGTCTGTGTCAGAGCCCTTTCCGAGCGCAGGAATCCCTCTTTGTCGGCATCCAGGATTGCAACAAGCGACACCTCAGGTAAATCCAGACCCTCCCTTAGCAGGTTGACGCCCACTAAGACATCGAAAACACCTTTCCGCAGGTTTTCCATAATCCGCACCCTGTCCAACGTATCAACATCGGAGTGTATATATTCGCAGCTAATATCTATCTTCAACAGATATTTACTCAGCTCTTCGGCCATCCTTTTGGTGAGTGTGGTTACCAAAACCCGCTCTTTAACAGCTATTCGTTTATGAATCTCATCAATCAGATCGTCAATCTGATTCAGGCTTGGTCTTACATCGATGATGGGGTCGAGAAGTCCTGTGGGGCGCACAACCTGTTCTACTATAATGCCTTCCGACTTGTTGAGTTCGTAATCGGCAGGTGTGGCACTGACATATATAAGCTGATTGGCCATCAACTCAAACTCCTCAAACTTCAACGGCCTGTTATCTTTCGCTGCCGGAAGCCTGAATCCGTACTCTACCAATGATGCTTTTCGGGATGCATCACCGCCGTACATAGCCCTGATCTGGGGTATGGTAACATGACTCTCGTCAATCACCAGGAGATAATCTTTGGGGAAATAGTCCAGCAGGCAGAAAGGTTTGCTCCCCTCCGGACGGCCATCAAAATACCGGGAATAGTTCTCAATGCCCTGGCAGTAACCTAATTCCCGTATCATCTCAAGGTCATAATTCACCCTGTCTTCAATCCTTTTGGCCTCGATAAATCTTCCGCTCTCTTTGAAGAATGCTGTCTGTTTTACTAAGTCATCCTGTATCTGTTTGATTGCCTGCTGTGTGCGTTCTTTTGATGTGATGAAGATGTTGGCCGGATATATCGGCAAACGTTCAGGCCTCTCAATAAGACTTCCGTTGAACGGGTCGAAGAGTTCGATATCTTCCACTTCGTCGCCCCAGAAAATAACCCGGCAAGCATGGTCGGCGTATGCAAGATAGATCTCTACGGTATCACCTTTAACCCTGAAATGGCCACGCTCGAATGCTATTTCGTTACGCGAATATAGTGAGTCAACCAACCGTCTTAAAAACTCGTTGCGTCCAATGGTCATTCCCTTCTCTAGTATTATGATGCCTGAATGAAAGTCATCAGGATTACCAATACCGTACAGGCAGGAGACCGACGATACCACAATGACATCCCTACGTCCCGAAAGTAGTGCAGACGTGGCACTTAACCTGAGTTTTTCAATTTCGTCATTTATCGATAGGTCTTTCTCTATGTAAGTATCCGTTACCGGAAGATATGCTTCAGGCTGGTAATAATCGTAATACGACACAAAATATTCAACGGCATTTTGCGGGAAGAAGGTTTTAAACTCGCCATATAGTTGT
>JBDHYT010000341.1:0-3773 GCA_039811485.1 Marinilabiliaceae bacterium
GAATCTGTTTCTTATCGACAAGAAGCCCGAACCGATTATTTATATCGACAATATAGAAGAGTACAACAAAAAAGAGGGATTAGCCTTAAGCAACAACGAGGCTGAATATCTGAACGAACTGAGCAAAAAGTTAGGCCGCAAATTATCCGACAGCGAAGTATTTGGTTTCTCGCAGGTAAACTCAGAGCACTGCCGTCATAAAATTTTCAACGGCATATTTGTAATTGACGGCGAAGCTAAGGAGAGTTCGCTTTTCCAACTTATCAAACGCACATCGAAGCTTAACCCCAACTTCATAGTATCGGCCTACAAAGATAACGTTGCATTTATTGAAGGGCCTCAAAGTATGCAGTTTGCACCACACAGCGGCGACAAACCCGATTTTTTTGAGGTGAAAGATATCGACACCGTAATATCGCTGAAAGCCGAAACGCATAACTTCCCCACTACCGTTGAGCCATTCAATGGAGCGGCCACCGGCACAGGCGGTGAGATTCGCGACCGCCTGGCAGGAGGCAAAGGCTCACTTCCACTTGCAGGAACAGCAGTATATATGACATCCTACTCCCGCTTGGAAGAGAACCGTACATGGGAAAAAGCCATGCCCGAGCGACCATGGCTATATCAAACTCCTGAGCAGATTCTGATAAAGGCATCAAACGGAGCCAGCGACTTTGGCAACAAATTTGGCCAGCCACTTATCTGCGGATCGGTGCTCACCTTCGAACATTACGAAAATCACCGCAAGTTTGCATTCGACAAGGTAATAATGCTTGCGGGCGGTATCGGCTTCGGACGTAAAGAGCATGCACTGAAGGATGAGCCGGTGAAAGGCGACAAGGTAATAGTGCTTGGTGGCGACAACTACCGAATCGGAATGGGTGGCGGAGCTGTTTCGTCGGTAGCAACAGGCGAATTTGCCAATGCCATAGAACTAAATGCGGTACAACGCTCCAATCCCGAGATGCAGAAGAGAGCCATGAATGCCATAAGGGCCATGGTTGAATCGGATAATAACCCTATTGTGTCTATTCACGACCACGGTGCAGGCGGACACCTCAACTGCCTGTCGGAACTGGTGGAGACAACAGGCGGAACAATCAATATAGACAAACTCCCCGTTGGCGACCCTACCCTTTCGGCACGCGAGATAGTAGGCAACGAAAGCCAGGAGCGCATGGGATTGGTTCTTCATGAGAAAGATGTGGAGAGACTACGACTTACAGCCGAGCGCGAACGGGCACCAATGTATGTGGTGGGTGAAACCACCGGCGACATGCACTTCCGCTTCGAAGATGCACAGGGCAACCGCCCGATCGACTGGAAACTTGCCGATATGTTTGGCAATCCGCCACAGACTACAATGAACGACGTAACCGTTAACCACAGATATAAAGCGGTGAAGTACGAAAGTTCCCTATTCAAGCAGTATCTTACGGCCATACTTCAGCTTGAGGCTGTGGCTTGCAAAGATTGGCTTACCAACAAAGTAGATCGTTCGGTAACCGGAAAAGTTGCAAAGCAACAGTGTGCAGGTGAAATCCAACTCCCACTCAACAATCTCGGAGTCACTGCATTAGACTATCTTGGCAAAAAAGGTGTGGCAACATCTATCGGTCATGCTCCGGCGGCGGCACTCATTGACCCTGCTGCAGGATCGGTTCTTTCTATAGCGGAGGCACTTACCAACCTGGTTTGGGCTCCGCTGACTCATGGTCTTAGTGGCGTTTCGCTAAGTGCCAACTGGATGTGGCCCTGTAAAAACAAAGGTGAGGATGCCCGACTTTACGAAGCCGTTGAGGCAGTAAGCAACTTTGCATCCGACCTGGGAATCAATATCCCTACCGGAAAAGATTCGCTATCGATGACCCAAAAATATGGTAACAAAGATGTGGTGTTCAGTCCCGGAACCGTGATAATATCATCGGTAGCAGAGGTTGAAGATATCAGAGCCATAGTGGAGCCGGTACTGGTAAAAGACCTGAATACACATCTTCTTTATATTGATCTCTCTTTCGATGGTTTCAAACTTGGCGGAAGTAGCTTTGCCCAGATAATTAACACATTAGGAAACGAAGCACCTACCGTTACCGACAGCGAGTACTTCAAAAAAGGATTTGAAGCTGTACAAAGACTTATTAAGGAGGGATTAGTGCTGGCAGGTCACGACATAAGTGCTGGCGGAATGATTACCGCACTGCTTGAGATGTGTTTTGCCAACGACAGTCATGGCATTAAAGCCGACATAAGCGGATTGGACGATGGCGACCTCATCAAAATCCTGTTCAGCGAAAATCCGGGTGTTATTATCCAGGTTAAAGATCTAAAAGCTACCGGCACGATATTGGACAATGCCGGAATTCAGTACTACGAACTAGGCCAGCCCATAGCAGAGCGTTCGGTAATAATTGCCAACAACAGTGGCGATGATGTCATCAATCTGGATATCAACCAATATCGCGATATATGGTTCAGGACATCATATCTGCTCGACCGTAAGCAGAGTGGCGAAGTAAAAGCAAAGGAGCGATTCGACAACTACAAAAACCAAAAATTATCGTATAGATTCCCAAGTCACTTCACCGGTTCTCTCTCTACCGAAGGACTGATACCCGACCGCACCCAAAAATCGGGTGTTAAGGCTGCTATTATACGCGAGAAGGGAGTTAACGGCGACCGCGAGATGGCATACAGTCTTTTCCTTGCCGGATTTGATGTTAAGGATGTTCACATGACCGACTTGATAAGTGGTCGCGAAACACTCGAAGATATCAATATGATAGTATTTTGCGGCGGATTCTCTAACTCCGACGTATTTGGTTCGGCCAAAGGTTGGGCAGGGGCATTTCTGTACAACGAGAAGGCACGCAAGGCACTCGACAATTTTTATAAACGAAACGACACACTGAGTCTTGGTGTTTGTAACGGTTGCCAGCTGATGATTGAGTTAGGGCTTGTAAACCGGGATCATGAGCAAAAGCCCAGGATGCTTCACAACGACAGCAATAAATTTGAGAGCATATTTGTAAACGTCGAAATTCCTGAAAATAATTCGGTGATGCTCAAGTCATTAGCAGGAAGCCGTTTAGGAATTTGGGTCGCCCATGGTGAAGGTAAGTTCAATTTGCCTTACGAAGAGAACCGATACAATGTTATTGGCAAATATGCTTATAATCAGTATCCTGCTTCGCCCAACGGCAGCGACTATAATGTAGCCGGCATCTGCTCCAACGATGGGCGTCATTTGGTGATGATGCCGCACCTTGAACGGAGTATATTCCCCTGGCAATGTGCACATTATCCTGCCGACCGTTCAAACGATGAAGTAACTCCATGGATTGAAGCATTTGTTAATGCCCGCAAATGGGTTGAGGCAAAAACGAGGTAATACACAGTTATCCAGCAATAATAAGCCGGTAAGTTGACAAAAATCACCTTACCGGCTTATTGTTTTAAAAAACTTTGGCTTAATGTTTGTATAGATTCAATTGCTGCTAAATTCAAAAGCGATTTAATCGACTCGAGGGATTGAAAGTGGGAAGGATTTGGGAGACGATTTTATTATTCAAATTTATAATTACGCTTTATGATTAAGTTTTCAGGCCGCTTAATAGCAGCGGTAGCTCTTATTATGTCGATTTTTTCGACAGCACTCTATGCCAGACAATATCACGTTACCGTAAACGGAAGTGCAAGCGGTAATGGAACAACTGAAAAACCATGGGATTTAAAAACGGCATTAAGCCATCCTGCCTCATTCACCGACGGCGACA
>JBDHYT010000342.1:0-3773 GCA_039811485.1 Marinilabiliaceae bacterium
GAAAATGGGAAAATGATTTCACATATAGAGGATGGCTCAAATGCAGTGTTTAGATTAACTGGAACAAATCAAACAACCTCCTATTCTAAATTTGTTGGTTATTCTGATCAGCGTGGTAAAGACCTGATTAACATGGTTGGACTTATTGCAGGTGCTCAAGATTATATTGTGAATAATTATACGAAGTGTAATCAAGCCGTTAATTTTGTAGGTAGGACATATAATGCTATATTAGAGAAAATGGGTACAAGTGCGGATGGAGGAGGTATTGTTAATGGTAATTCTTTGGCTAACACTATTGGCAGAGACTTGTCTAGTTCGGGAGTTCCATCATTTTATAAAACTGCATCGATGAATGAATCAGCAATGGCAGCTGCATCAGCAGGGAATTTAGTTGTTGGTGCAGCATCCGGACATGTAAATATGCTAACTACCCAGGATTTTTCTATTACACGTTATGCGAAAGATGGAGCTTTTTCTGTTTTTAATTATAAAGGAGGACAAGTTGCAAATGTTAATGGTAGTGCTACAACGGGGTTGGGACCCAATAGGAATAATTCGTACCAAAAAGTCCAATATGCTTATGTTACACACTTTTATTCAATTGAAATAATACCTGTTATTCATGTATCAGAGATTATTGTTCGTCCTTAAGCCATATTGTATATTACCAATTAGCCTTTTAGCTTTTAAGTGGAGTTGTTATAATGAAGTTACTTTAAAAGAAAATTTATGAAAAACAAATTTTGTTTATATCTCTTTGTGTTGATTATGTCTGGTGTAAATTCTATTAATTCTCAAAAAATTGAAAATATAAAAATAAAAGAGAATGATGAATATGCTTGGCATTTAAGTTTTAGGGATATTTTTGGAACATATAATAAAACAATATTATTTAGAACTCAAGACTTTTCTGGGATAAGTGAGTTTCCAAGAATGGCTGACCAATATTATGTGTTAGATTCGGATTCAAACAAGATAGACGATATAAGCTTTAGAGATTCAAATTATGTGCCATTAGCATTTTTAAATAACGATACCATAGTTTTGAAATTCAGCCCGAAAAATGAATGGATATTCTTTTCTAAATCTCAAAATAAATACATCGATGAAGTTCCAAAAAGTCTTAAAGCATTTTTAGAAATAATCCCTCCGGGAATAGATGAAAATAAATATGTCATTAAATTCGAAAAATCTTTAGATAAAATGTTGCTATTTGAAAATTCCTATACCCCGATTCTGGGAATATATAACTATAATAAATGTAAGGGAGTTGTTGAAAAACAAGATTTTAACATTGGTAAGTTTTGTAAAGATTGTGCTATTCTAAATGCTTATTGGATAAATTCAACTCAATTAATATTAGTACTCTTTAATAGCGAGACGCAGCTTTATAATTATTGTTCTTACGATATTGTTAATAATCAGATTGTTAAGATGGATTTTTTCGATAAGGATTGTTTGTTGGATGATGTTTTTGGTAATTATTGTCTTGTGCGTATTATTGATTCCAAGCCATACCAAGCCGCTATTTACGAAATAGATATTAAGTCTATGAAGTTTATTCTTAAGTATCAAATTTTTGCAAAAGTAAGCGACTACAATCCTTTGTATAGGCTTGGTTTTGTTTCTCCCTCTAAAATTGCAAGAATGACAACATCTGAGTTTGATTATACGTCATTTGAACCATATTTGAATCAAATAAAAAATCTTATTGATATCAGTGTTGTGGAAATTGATTAATCGAGTTGTGTTGAATACCTCTTCCCTTGTTTCTTGGCAGTTGGCAGAACCGCAAGTCAACAAAGGAGTTATAAGTCCACATTTACAATGCACCCGACACTGCAATTAAAGTGCAAGTTTTCAACATCAAACTGCCATCATTGCATCTATCCACACATATCGTTATCTTTACGAATGAAACAAACCCAACGCAGCAAGTATGATTGGCAGTAGCAGATACGACATACCCGCCAACTGGCCACAGCCGCCTGTGAAGAACAAGCCGGGCGACGTGCCTGGTCCGCCGGTGCAGTACGGTTCTGCCATTAACCCCGACGATGTGGAACCCGGATACGGCTACAGCCAGCCCATGCCATTGCGGGAGGACGATTGCAACTACCACCACACCGACCACCTTGGCAGCACCGGTTACATAATGGTACATATCAGCCACAGGGAGTTACGCAGGTAGAGATACCCAAGCCCAAGTAAATTTGTTCGATAAGCCAACGATTGCAACATCTACGTACGCAGCCAAGAGGTAGGCGAGAGAGTGCAGGAATCGGTAAGCAACTTTATCGAAAGCAAACTCAAACTGATTCTCAACAAAGATAAAAGTCAGATTTGCGAAGTAAATCAAACCAAATTCTTAGGCTACTGATAGGGCTGGGGAGTAATCTCCCTATTCCCTATGAATTGGCATAAAACACAATTCCCGCTGATTTATCGCGCTTTTGCCCGATAAACGGCGGGAATTGTTATCTGTTCTTCAGTAAAATCAGTTGAGTATAACCAATTTTGGTTTTGATTTATTTCGAACCTGCAATTTGCTCTTTAATCTTTTGCTCCAGTTCGGCCATCAACTCCGGATTGTCGCGCACCACATCTTTCACTGCTTCGCGTCCCTGACCCAGCTTGGTCTCGCCGTAGCTGAACCACGAACCGCTCTTCTTCACTATATTCATCTCCACAGCAAGGTCGAGAATCTCACCCACTTTGGATATACCTTCGCCGTAACGAATCTCAAATTCGGCTTTCTTAAATGGTGGCGCAACTTTATTTTTAACCACCTTAACTCTTGTTAATGAGCCTATTACATCTTCGCCGTCCTTTAGTTGACTCACCTTGCGGATGTCTAACCTGATGGAGGCATAAAACTTCAGGGCGTTACCTCCGGTGGTGGTCTCAGGATTGCCAAACATAACCCCTATTTTTTCACGCAACTGGTTGATAAATATGCATGTAGTCTGGGTTTTATTGATGCTGGCCGTAAGCTTCCTAAGTGCCTGCGACATAAGGCGGGCTTGCAATCCCATCTTTGAGTCTCCCATCTCACCCTCAATCTCAGCCTTTGGTGTAAGTGCTGCCACCGAGTCGATTACAATAATGTCGATTGCTGACGAACGGATGAGCTGGTCGGCAATTTCGAGTGCCTGCTCACCGTTGTCGGGCTGAGATATAAGTAGATTGTCGAGATCTACTCCCAGCTTCTCGGCATAAAAACGGTCGAAAGCATGCTCTGCATCTATAAAGGCTGCTATACCGCCCATCTTTTGTGCCTCGGCAATGGCGTGAATAGCCAAAGTTGTCTTTCCCGACGACTCGGGGCCATATATCTCAATCACCCTGCCGCGCGGATATCCACCAACACCCAGAGCAAGATCCAGACCCATAGAGCCCGATGAGATAACCGACACATTCTCAACGGTGCTTTCGCCCATGCGCATGATGGCTCCTTTGCCGTAGGTCTTGTCAATCTTCTCCATGGTGAGCTGAAGTGCTTTCAACTTCTCCTTATTAATATTGCTTTCCTCTTTTTCTGCCATTGTTATATGTTTTTAATTCTTATTTCTTGCACAAACTTAAATTAATTGTGCGACAAAATATGTCGCTCACTCTGTTTGTTATATATATTTCAATATTTGTTCGGTGTGGTTCTTAGTATCTACCTTTTTGATGATTTTGGTTATCATCCCTTTCTCATCAATAAGGTAGGTTTTTCGCAACACCCCCGTAACCACTTTGCCATACATGGTTTTTTCGCCATAAGC
>JBDHYT010000343.1:0-3771 GCA_039811485.1 Marinilabiliaceae bacterium
ATCTAAAAAAGGCACATTTTATGATGCGGAAACACAATAGCGGTTCAAACCGGGGCATTTGTTGCCTATTTTTTGTAAATTCGCACGTTAAAAATAAAAATCACAACTATGATACAACGAATTCAATCGGTCTATCTCCTTATTACGGCCATTCTCACCGGAAACTTAATGTTTTTGTCGATGGGAAATATAGCAGGCAAAGATGGTATTTTCGCACTCAAGTTCCTGGGTTTATGCGACATTACCAATCCCGCACAGGCAACGGTGGTATTTCCTACCTGGCCTCTTGCCATACTAATTGTACTTACCACAGCACTATCTCTGATATCAATTTTCATGTATAAGAAAAGATTGTTGCAGTTAAGAGTTTGCAGTATCAACACCGTACTTCTGGCAGGCCTCACCGGACTTATACTCTACACAGCCCACAGCATGACAAACGCAATCAATGGCACACTAAGCTACACGCTGCCTGCTTTCCTGCCTCTGCTTGGGATAGTACTTACCATACTTGCCATTAAGGCAATTGGCCGCGACGAGATGCTGATAAAAAGTGTTGACAGAATCAGATAATTATGTGATTTACCGACTACTAACCGACCATTATGCGGTTATCAACACAAACCAGCCACAATTATCGAAAGGGAGTATTTAACATTTATTCCATTAAATTGACTCTGTTATTACAATAAAAATAACGTAATTTGGGTGCTTATTTTTGAATATCATGAATTTAATTTTTCTTTTTGATTACATAGGAACATTTGTGTTTGCCATAAGCGGAACCATCATGGCCGTTGACAAGCGTCTCGATATTTTTGGAGGAGCCGTAACGGGTTTTGTTACAGCAATTGGTGGTGGCACGCTTAGAGATATGATGCTTGGGGTGATGCCTGTAACATGGATTCGTTCAACCGACTATTTCTTCATAATACTGGCAGCTATTGTGATTACAATTTTGTTTCAGGATAAAGTGCTGAAACTTAGAAGTACCCTATTTCTGTTCGACACCATTGGCATAGGCATTTTCACACTCATAGGTCTCGAAAAGGCACTGGGTTTGGGCATTGAGCCTCCACTGGCAGTGATGATGGGGCTATCGACAGCGGTTGTGGGAGGCGTGATAAGAGATACGCTGTGCAACGAAGTGCCTCTTATTTTCCACAAAGAGATTTACGCAACTGCATGTATTGCCGGAGCCATACTGTTCTTTATTATGCGCCACTACGGAGTGCCCCACATGATAAACGAAACAGTTACCGTACTAAGCATAATAACCATCCGAGTTTTAGCAGTAAGATTCGACTGGTCTATTCCTCTTGCCGGAAATCAGAGGAAGAAATAAACAGCATGAAAAACGCCGTTTCAAAGAATTGGAACGGCGTTTGTTTTTATATTTTGTGGTGATTGTTATCTATAGCTTTTCATTCCGGCATAAATTGCACCCGCCCAGAAGTTACGCAGACCAAACCCACCTGCTTTGCCTGTAAACTGTTTTTGAGAAATAACCTCTTTTGTTTTACCATCAAAGATTAATGCGATAAAGGTACCGCTATTTTGCCCTTTATTCAGCTCCTTGGCTACAATCACAAGAGCATTACCATCGGTTTCGGGGTAGGCTCCTATAATTTCATTCACAGATAGTGCCTCTTTATTTCTACTATTAAAGTTATTATCGGTAATTTCTTCGGCTTGTTTAATTGCGTTATCAACATTTGAGCTACTAACATTTACATTAAAATACTTGGCCACATCAAATTTCTTTGGTTCGCTAAGCATGAGATTATTGATACCCTTAAATGCATCAACAAACTTAAACAGAGGATCGTCGGCTCCAATGATATTAACCGCTGAGAAATCAACACCGTAGAAATCAACGGTAAGTTTTTCCTTTTTGCCTTTTGACTGAGCCATACCTCCTAAGGAAATTACAAAAGAGAACAAAAGAATTGCAATTTTTTTCATACCTTCTTAGTTTAAATTAAGTTATCTCAAATCTACAAATTTAATTTGTTTTCTGCTTAATGCCGGCATCTGTTTTTTTGAGATATATTCAACAGGCTCAAAAATAATGTCGGGGGCTACTCTCACTTTTGATCTGAAAAGATCTTTCAACTCTTTCTCAAAAATCTCATCAACACAGGAGCTTCCTATCTTTATCACAATCTGATCGGTTCCTAACTCACCGGTATATACCTCTACGATATAGTTTTTTATTTCTGGCACATTATCAAGTATATCATAAAGAGCAGGAGGATATAGAGTAGTACCTTTAAACTTAATCATCTGTCCTTTGCGGCCCAATACAGAGCTAAGGCGCAGAGTATTACGCCCACATTTACAAGCAGTGCTATCCCCCACACAAATATCGCCGGTTTTAAACCTCACCAATGGCATACCCTTAACTCCGAGCGTAGTAATTGTAACCTCACCAGGCTCACCATCTCTAACCGGCATGTTGTTATCGTCAAGCAACTCCACAATAATCAGATCTACCGGAGTATGACCACCGGAATGAAACCGACACTCGGTAAAAGAGCTCTGCATTTCGGTAGAAGCATAGGTTGAGAAGAGCTCCAGCTCAGGCCACTCCTCGTTGAGTTTGGCACCAAGGGCATTAAACTCCCCATTTTGAGTACGTAGAGGTTCACCAATACATATTGCCCTCTTCAGCGATGAGTTGTGATAATCAATATTATTATGACGCGCAAACTCAGTCAGTTTAGTCAGGAAGGATGGAACAACCACACATACTGACGGATTGATGCGTCGTATGGTATCCCACTGAAGTTCGGAAATTCCGTTCCCCACCCTCACAATTCCACAACCCATTTTACGTGCACCCATAAAATAGGCAAGCCCGGCCATAAAACGCTTATCGATGGTTGTCATCAGCTGGATAATATCGTCGGGAGAGCAACCGGCAGTAGCGTAGGACAGCGACTCATTATATGCAAGACGATCCAGGTCGGAATCGGTGAGTGCAAAAGTCACAGGTTCGCCAAGAGTACCCGAAGTCGTTACATAATCTACAATTTCGCGAGTGGGTACTGCAATAAAATCATTACTATAACGCTGCAAATCATCCTTGGTGGTTACAGACAACATCTGTAAATCCTCAACAGATTTGATTGAATGCGGGTCAATCCCCTTACTATTAAACATTCGTTTATAGAAAGGCGAATTATTGGCCACATATATTATCTCTTCCTGAAGTCTGGAGTTTTGAAATGACCTAATAGTGTTATGGTCGGCAAACTGTATTTGAGGATTTTGTATCATTGTTGTAATTTATTTATGATAGTTTCAATTTCCACCCGCTCAGTGCGATATGGAATTTGACAACTCAGTGCTATCCTATATGAATTATATGCTTTTAGGGGTTGATTCATTTTCACAAAGTAGTCACCTATAATGCGGTGAGTATAATAGTGCTGTGGATTGGTGGCAATAAAATCCCCGATAAACGCATCGTCGAGAACCTCACGGTTACTAATGGCTGATTTTATGATTGTTATCGATTCTCTATACCTAAGCAATTTAGGCAAATCATTATTAATAAATGATGTATCGGCATCTACTTCATACATCTTATTACGCACAGGATTTGAAGTGCCATTGAAAAAACCGTTTAAATCATAACACACATAACCACCAGACTGCCATGGCACTGTAGATACCCACATCAAGGCACGGGAAGGCTCGAACACTACTGAGTGGTGACAGATTGACTGATTGAGAGTCATCTCGTTACCAATCCCCACATCGGCA
>JBDHYT010000344.1:0-3741 GCA_039811485.1 Marinilabiliaceae bacterium
TATATGTGATTCAGATTTACTGCCGGTAATATCCCTTAGCTGTTTTTGTAATGCAGTGAGGTTACTGCGTCTGCCGGCAAAAGAGTCAGTTTTTGATAGTATAAAATGGCTCCAGGCACAATTGATTGGCGGAATGGCTGTTGAAAATATCAGTGGGCGGCAGCGGTTAGCAAGAACCTTTCGTATCAGTTGATTACAAACAACAAAGGCACCCATCGATGCTATTGCCTTACCAAAGGTGCCGACTATTATGTCGGCTTCGCTGGTGAGGTTTAGCTCTTCAAGAATACCAAGACCTTTGGAGCCTCTTACACCAACGGCATGAGCCTCGTCAACATAAAGAAAAGCATCAAACCGTTCTTTCAGGTTAACCAGTTCCTTCAATTGTGCTATATCGCCATCCATGCTGAAAATGCTTTCGGTTACAATAAAAACCCTGTCGTGTTCGGCACGATGTTTTATAAGCAAGTCTTCAAGATGATTCAGGTCATTATGCCTGAATCTGAGTAGTTTTGCCTCCGAAAGTCTGATGCCGTCGATGATGCTGGCATGCACAAGCTTGTCGGCCACTATCAGGTCGCCTGAGCCTGTAAGGGCCGGTAAATTACCGATGTTGGCATGATAACCGCTGTTGAAAATCAGGGCACTCTCTTTCCTGTACAATCTGTTAAGAAGCTCTTCCAGTGCATCATGCCAGTAGCTGTTACCGGTCAGTAGTCTCGACGAACAACTGCTCATCATTGATGTAGTGATGTTGTAACTGCAAAGAAACTCCTGCCATAATGCATTGTCATTCAGTAAACCCAGATAATCGTTGGATGAGAGGTTTATCACTCCCTCCGGCACAGGCTTCGGGATTGACCTTAAGTTGTTTTCAGCTTCAAGACGTTCAATAATCTGCTGGTACTCTTTCATGTTTTTTGAATTTTATTCCGTGTTTCAATCCATCAATCAGCCTTATGAGTTCATCTTCGGTAATTATGTATGGCGGCATCACGTACACCAGCTTGCCAAAGGGACGAATCCATACTCCTGCATCAACGAATCTCTTCTGAATCATTGCCATATCAACCGGCTGTTTCATCTCAACCACACCAATTGCACCAAGGACTCTCACATCTGCAACCACATCATAGCTTTTCAATTCATTAAGCTCTCTTTTTAGGATGAGTTCAATATTTTTTATGTCTGATTTCCAGTTGCTTTCAAGCAGTAGTCTGATGCTGGCAACTGATACCGCACAAGCCAGAGGATTGCCCATAAATGTGGGGCCGTGCATAAAGACTCCGGGATGGTGCGAACTGATTGTTACTGCAACTTCATCGGTGCAAAGTGTGGCTGCGAAGCTCATCATTCCGCCGGTAATTGCCTTGCCAACGCACATGATATCGGGCACAATGTCGGCATGGTTGCATGCAAACAATTCACCAGTGCGGCCAAATCCTGTGGCTATCTCATCGGCAATCAGAAGGATTCCGTAGTGGCGGCAAAGCCGTGCTGCATATTTAAGATATTCGGGATGATAAAACCGCATTCCGCCTGCGCCCTGCACTATTGGTTCAAGAATCATGGCTGCTATTGAGTTGTGATTCTCTTCAATCACCGTTTTTAGTTCGTCTATGTCCGAACCGTTCCAATCATCATAAAAACCAGTGGCAGGTGCATCGGTAAAAATCTGTGACGGCAGCTGCGAACTGAAAATATGGTGCATCCCGGTTGTGGGGTCGCACACGCTCATTGCATGCCATGTGTCGCCATGATAGCCGCTAAGGATTGTCAGTATCCTGTTTTTATGTGGTTTTTGCAGTGCATACTGATACTGTATTGCCATTTTGAGTGCAACCTCCACGGCTACCGACCCTGAGTCGCTGTAAAACACCCGGTTCAGACCCTCCGGGACAACCGATGTGAGCAACCGGGCAAGTTCCACTGCAGGCTGATGGGTCAGTCCGCCAAACATCACATGTGACATGCTTTTAAGCTGGTTCTCTATTGCCGCATTCAGCACCGGGTGATTATAGCCGTGAATGGCAGCCCACCAGCTCGACATGCCGTCTATAAGCCGCCGGCCATCCATCAGCTCGATAAATACACCTTCGGCACGTTTTACCGGGTAGCATGGCAACGGATTAGTTGCTGAAGTGTAGGGATGCCAGATGTGTTTTAAGTCGTAATCTGTAATATCGTGTTGTGTCATAGTTATTTTATGGATTAAAACTGAAACCTGCAGCCGAGAAGTTCTCTTTGTCTTCCTTTACAGATGTTGAACCGGTGGTGGTGAGGTAGTTACCCACTAAAGCAGCATTAATGCCTGCGTGGAGTGCTTCATTCTGGCGATGAATAATCTGGCCCCTTCCGCCTGCAAAACGGATATTTGCTTTGGGGTTGATAAGTCTGAAAATTGCAAATGTTGCCAGAATCTCTTTGTCGCTTAACGACTTTGAATCCTGAAGCGGAGTCCCTTTTACCGGCATCAGTATGTTGATTGGAATTGATACAGCACCATGCTCACGCAGAAAAACGGCCATCTCTATCCGTTGCTCCATTGTTTCGCCCATGCCTATTATCCCTCCTGAGCATACTTTCAGGCCAATTTCCTGTGCGTACCGTATGGTTGCTACCTTCTCTTCGATTGTGTGGGTTGAGCAGAGGTTGGGGAAGAAAGAAGGTGCGCTCTCTATGTTGCAGTGATAGTGAACGATACCTGCATCTTTCAGCCTCTGCAGTTTCTCCTTCGACAGAAGCCCCATTGATGCGCATAGCGAAATATCTGTTTTTCGGGCTATCTCACTGTAGATGCCAATATAGTTGTCAAGCTGCCTGTTTGAAACACTCCTGCCACTGGTTACAAGTGAGAAACGGTTTACTCCTTCACGCCGGTTTTCCACCGCCTGACGTACAGCTTCGTCTTTATCTATGCTTTCATATTCGGTTATTCCTGTGGAAAAATGTTTCGACTGGCTGCACCATTTGCAGTCTTCGGTGCACCGGCCCGAGCGGGCATTAATTATTGAGCACAGGTCGATGCTGTTTCCGCAGAAATGTTCGCGGATTCTGTCGGCAGCTTCGCAAAGTTCCTTCAGAGGTGTTTCGTTTATAAGTTCAACCGCCTCGTCATGAGTCAGCTGATGACCATTTTTTATGGCCTCTTCAATGTGTTTTATCTTCATGATAGATATAAAAAAAGAGGTGTCTGCCTGGATAAATATCCGATAGGCAGACACCTCTGTTATGGTGAATAAAAATATATTTCTGTTCAGGATGTGATACAGATTCTGTTTCAACCGGCAGCAGTTGCAGCATCAGAAGCTGCGAAATCAGTTCAGTGAAATCAATATCCTCATCATCTTTACTGTCACGGACAATGTTTGTCAGCAGACGTGCGCTTCCCTCCTTAAGTGCTGATGTCTTGAGGATTGCAACACGGCAGATGTCAACAGCAATACGTCCAATCTTAACCACTTTGCCCAGGCTGGCAAAAACGGCATATCCTTTTCTGCTCCAACGTGAGAAGATAAGGCCGGATGGGTTTACTGTTTTCTGACTGTTCATGCGGTAAATATAATTTAAAACTATTGTATTTCGACTCTAAATGGAGAAAAAGCAGTATTATTTCAAATTCACAGCTTTTATTGTTTTACTGTTATATAGTTGCATGACGTTTGTTGAAGACTATGCGTTCGTTAAGTTAAACTAAAAATATTGGATAATTTTGTACTAGTTCACTTCATTAAGTCGGTA
>JBDHYT010000345.1:0-3694 GCA_039811485.1 Marinilabiliaceae bacterium
AATGAATACCACTGTGACACTTCCGTCAGGAGTAATTAAGACAGCTTCAACTACAATGGCCGACACAATATATCCCGGTTCAAAAACCGATGAGTTGATGCCCCGTTTCTCTCTCTCCTACCAACTCGGTGACGGAGAGCTGTATGCTGTGGCATCCAAAGGTTACAAAACAGGAGGATTCAATAACCTGGTAATGAAGCCCGAAGACCTGTCGTTCCGTGCCGAGCGAAGCTGGAACTATGAAGTTGGTTACCGCTTTGCAATGTTCGATAAGTTCCTAACCGGTGAAGCTGCTGCATTCTTTATCGACTGGCGAAACCACCAATTCGCAGAGCTGGTGATGAACGGTCAGGGGCTGATGATTAAAAATGCCGACAAGAGCCGCAGCAAAGGTGTTGAACTTTCACTGACCACACGTCCCTGGAACGGATTCAACATGATGGCAAGTTATGGCTTTACCGATGCCCGTTTTGTGAAATACGAAAAGAGTGCAACAGTTAAATTCAACGACAACAAGATTCCAAATGCGCCGCGCAACACATTTATGACTCAGCTAAACAAGGAGTTCAAACTTAACTCCGGCAGTTTTGAGTTTATAAGACTCAGTGCCACCTACCGTGGTGCAGGCCGTATTTACTGGAACGAGGAGAATGAGGATTACCAGAGTTTTTATGGAGTTGTTGATGCTTCTGTATCAACCAAAATGAAAGATTTTAAACTTTCGGTATGGGGCAAAAACATTCTTGACGAGAAGTATCACACATTCTTCTTCAACACTTTAAATACCGATTATGTGCAGCTTGGTCGTCCGGCCACAGTTGGTGTAACACTTGAATATCAGTTGCCTTTGGTAAGATAAAGCCATATTTTTAGTTTTACGCATATCGCAGGCAATGATGTAATGTATTAATCATCATTGCCTGTTTTTGTTAACCAATATCCAGTCAATGAACAAAATACTGCTACTTATTAACACCGGCTCACCTGATAGTCCTGACAGAAAAGACGTTAGGCGTTACCTGCGCCAGTTTTTAACCGACAAGAGAGTTGTACAACTGCCCTGGCTGCTGCGACAGATACTGGTAAACATGATAATTGTACCATTCAGAGCCGGCAAGTCGGCAAGACTATACAACAGATTATGGACATCTGACGGTTCGCCATTAAAGCACAACATGAATGAACTTATTAAGGAGATTTCAAAAAAAGAGAGTGGTTTTGATGCGGTTTACGATGCCATGCGGTATGGAAATCCATCAATATCAGAGACATTGAAAGAGATAAAAAGCAAAAATCCTGAGAGAATAGTTGTGATGCCGCTTTTTCCACACTATACAGCCGCCACCACAGGTTCGGCAATAGAGGAGGTAAAGCAGTCTCTTCGGAAACTAAACTATAATCCAGATATTGAATACATTACTGAATTTTACAACCATCCGCTCTTCATCAGTATCATCAGTAAAAACATAGAGAATAAAAAGCACAAGAATTACGACCATATAATATTTTCATATCACGGACTTCCGCTGAAAAATATCAAAAACGATGATTACGAATTAAAAATCAACAACATAAAACTAAACTATGCAGAAGCATGCCATGAAACAACGAGGCTTATATCCGAAAAACTCAACCTCATGGAAGGCAGTTTCACCACCACATTTCAGTCGCGTATGGGCAGAAGATGGCTTGCTCCATTTGCCGATGAAGTGATTAAAAGCCTTGCCATGAGCGGAATAAAAAGAGTTCTTGTGGTTGCACCTTCATTTGTAGCCGATTGCCTGGAGACAACAATTGAAATTGAGCAGGATTACAACGAAATGTTCAAACAACATGGCGGAGAAGAACTAACAATGGTTCAGAGCCTTAACCATTCAACGGAGTGGGCTGATGCAATACCATTAATAACAAAATCACCCAAAAACGAATAGTAGTTTTCTATAATCAATTCAGAATATGGATAATAATGAAGTCTTTTGTATAAAAACCCAGATAAACTAAAAATCATTTCTTTTTTAAAAACTCCAGTAATTCATCAGCATTTGAATTCAGTGTTCTCAGGTTAGACCTTATGACCATTTCAGGTAATGGTTCTTCATGTGTTTGAAAAACAACAGGTCGCAAAATATTTTCACCACCCCATACTTCATGTCCTCCCCTTGTTCTGATATGTTGAAGACCTTTATATGTAAGGAAAAGCTTAAACTGTTTTATCGTTATGTTGGAAAGACGTCCCATTTATGCAGGAATAGCAACCAAACGGTCATACTTGGTAAATGGATAATTATTAAGTATTTCCGTAAAGTTTTCATTAGTAGATATTAAATCACTAATAAGCGGAGGTGTAACAGGATCATTTTTATCTTCTCCAATTTTCCAGCCTAACCGTTGCAAATCAGCTATCAGGGTATTATTTGTAGTTGTATATTCAAAATACTCATTCATTACGGTTGTAAATGAGTTTTCTGCAGCTTCAGGAGTTTTGCCATAACCGCTTAAATCCAAGGCCGGGCAATAAAGTACAAAAAAACCATTATCTATAAATGAAAAAAATGGAAGTTCCATTGTAATAGTCATTTGCCTGCCTTGCCATTTTGCTGAAACACTACCTTTATTTGCCATCTTTTTTCTCAAAAATAAAAAATATAAGTCAAACAAGCAACTGCAAAATCTGGTCAGTTTTTTTGCTTAATCACTGTTTATACCTTCGCAAACAACAGTGGTGACAGCAATAAAAAGGCTGCCCGCAATTAACACGAAGCAGCCTTGCAATCAACACAATCAATATTATTTCTTTGTGCGCAGATATTCAGATGCACTCAGGGCAGCAATGGTTCCTTCGGCCACAGATGTGGTTACCTGACGATAACGCTTGGCAATACCGTCACCTGCTGCAAACACTCCGGGAGTGCTGGTCTGCATCAGAGGAGTGGTTACAATCTCGCCGCGCTCATTAAGCTCAACCACATCTTTAAGTGATGCTGTATTAGGCACATAACCTATAAACACAAACACACCATCTGTTTCGATATCCGACTCTTCGCCGGTTTTCACATTCTCAACCCGCACCTTTTCAAGCGTTCCGTTACCGATATAGGCTCTTGGTTCAGACGACATAACGAATTTAATCTTCGGATTCTTCTTCGCCTCCTCTATGGCATGTTCAAACGCCTGAAAGTGGTCGAACTGGTGTACGATAGTAACTTCTGAAGCAAAATTGGTAAGCGTAACAGCCTCCTCAAGAGCCGAGTTACCGCCACCAACCACCACAAGACGCTTATCCTTAAAGAAATCGGCATCGCAGGTAGCGCAGTACGACACACCTTTACCCTCATATTCAGTCTCTCCGGGAATTCCGAGTGAACGAGGCTTTCCGCCTGTGGCAAGTATTACAGTTCTGGCCTTAAACACACGGCCATCCTCAACTTCTACCTCTTTAATATCGCCCTCAAGGGAGTATTTCACAATCTTTATGCTGGTACGTATTGTGCAACCAAAGTCCTTGGCCTGCTTACGCATAATATTAACAAGCTCATACCCTTTAATATTCTCTACACCAGGGTAGTGGGCAATCTCATTGGTAAGAACCATCTGACCGCCAACAACTCCTTCGTTAAGAATAAGGGTATCAAGCTTTCCACGCGAAGCATAAATCCCGGCTGTGAGTCCTGCTGCACCGGCACCAAGAATCATT
>JBDHYT010000346.1:0-3687 GCA_039811485.1 Marinilabiliaceae bacterium
CAAATATAATGCACAAACCAACATGAAACTGAATCTGCTGATGATTCCGGGTTCAATTGTCGGTGGTATACTGTCAGGATTCTGGTTTAAACGCAAACTCCCCATGAAGGGACTTATAATCATAGGATTCAGCACATACATAATTGCCTATGCAATCTCCTATCTTACAGTAGCACCTGTGGTTGAGATATCGGTAATTTTTGTACCTACAATACTTAAAGGAGCCGGACTGTGCATACTTTACATAGCGGCAACCGTCTATCTGTGCGAACATCTGGATGTGATGGAGATGCTTACTGCATCAACGATATTCATCATGTTCCGCTCATTTATAGGTCCTGCCCTGTTCAGTTCAATAACAACCTGGATGATGTATAAACTGCAGTGGCAGACTGTGGGTAATCTTGCTTCACACATCGATGCAGCTGATTTTATGAGCCAGCTGTCGGGAGGCGGGATGGCACTATACGGACGTGTGCAGATGCAGGCAATAATGATTGCGGTGAAAAAAGTGTACGGTTTTGCTATTGTAGGCGGACTGATGACCATACTGTATATAGTGCTTCACCGGAGAATTGCAGCTCCAAGTCACTATGTAACCATCATACGCCGCCGTATTAAGGGCACAAAACGATTTGTGAACACACCATTCCACAAAAAGAAAAAAGGAATTGCCGAAACGGCACCAACCGCAATATAATTTTTTCCCTATCAATAAATTAAGAGCATCACAATACTGTTTTGTGGTGCTCTTATTGAATAAATAAACAATAAATTACAGATATAACATCATAGAACCATGATTTACAAAGGTTTTGCGATGAGAAAATAATTTTGCAAAAAGTTTTCAAACCAAAAATAATAATTCATAAATTGCGCATATTTTTCATAATTATTGAATACAGTTATTAAGCAAGCTCCAACAGTTATTATCAAACAAAAGCGAAATGACAAATCAATAAATGAAAACATAATCGTAAAAATACGAGGCGTAACCGAAAAGCCATACGAGTAGGAAAAAAACTAATTTAATATTTTTATGAAAAGATTTATTTTATTTTTTACAGTTATCTTTTTCTCTATCAACACATTTAGTCAGGTGACATCGGATGATTTACTAAAAAACATTGTTGAAATTAAAGCAGATAAATTTACTGCTACCGATTTGACATTATTGACTTTAAGTGATGGAGTAACCACTTTTCAAATTAAGGCTTATGCCGAAGCACCGTCAAATATCATCAGCAGAGATAATTTTGTGGCATTTTTCACCCTAATCACTACGGAGATGATAAAAGGTCTTTCAAATGACGAAAACTCTAAAACATCAGATTTGGATGAAATAATTGGTAATCCGGATGTAATAATCAATTGCTATATGACAAAATCAGGAGTACAAATTGAAGTAAAAGGTGACAACGGTACAAACAGAACCACTATGAAATGGTCTGATTTATAAAATAATTACGATTAAAGAAAACAAGAGCGATGCCATATAATCAGCATCGCTCTTTTATATTTAGAAAATCGTTCAAATCTCTCCACCCTATATACATAACAGGTTTCAGCGGGCTTAGAATCTGATACTATTATGATTCTATTGTTATAAAGGAGTTACATACTCCCAATTTTTAATTGGTTCAAACAATCTGTATCCCTCAGTCACCGACGGATGAGTAAGTACATCTGCCACATCAACTTCCGGAATATAATCATCGGCAAATCCATTTTTCACAAAAATGAAATTGCTCCCAAGTTGGTTGGCTCCCACCAACCGATACCCCTTTTTGCGTGCCAGCTTGGTCATAGCCACAGGTGAGGCTCCATGATAAACGGGATGTTTACCCGGGAAGACATAATCCTTGTCGTAAGGCACCACAATGTCATTGAATCCAAATTCGTTGTGCGTTTCAATTATAACAACCCGAGGTTCGACAATATCAATCTTATCCCACAACCAGTAGTCGTAGCCATCCACATCAATTGACAAAAGGCCTATTTCGCCATTATAGCCCGCCTCAGAAATAAGCTCATTCACATTTTCGCAGGTAACTTTTGCGCATATAAACTTTGGTTTATAGAACCACCCATGTGGGTAACGCCCAAAAATATAACGACCGCGCTCTATAGCCTTGGGGTTACCATCGATAAATAATCCATGCCATCCGAAGTTAAAATATAAGTTGGCCGAATTGCTATTGATTCCGTCGTCGGAGCCTATCTCTACAAAGTGGTTTTTATCCATACCTATGACAGAAAAAATAAACATCAGCAATCCATCTTCCTCAAACTGCGAGAAGACACGGAAACCGGTCTCTTTTAGTGCAACCGGCACTTGGTTGATGTAATTTTCACGGTGCTTTAAGTACAGTTGCCGCTGGCTTATTTGAACGGATGCACCAAATCTGTTTCTAATTTTAAAAACCAGCAAATATTTTTTCAATAGATCTTTAATCATGACTCTTTAATAAAAAAAGGGCTGAATCACAGCCCTTTAAATATTTATTCTTCAAACTTCCACTCTTTGGCTGCCTCATACATGGCAATCACATTTTCTACCGGTGTCTCCACCTTAAGTTTGTGTGATGGGCCGAGTATGAATCCGCCACCTGGAGCCATCTGGTCGAGCAGCTCTTTTACACCAGTTCTAACCTGATCGGGAGTAGCCTGGCGTAGAAGAAGTTCTTCGTCGAGTGCACCACAAAAACTTATCATTCCGCCAAAATCTTTTTTCAACCCGGTAGGTTCCATTCCCCAGGCACGGGTTTGAATAGGGTCGAGCACATCGGCACCGGCAGTAACAAGCTCAGGAATTAGTTTTCGCACGGCACCGCACGAGTGCATATAAAACTTCACACCCAGTTTAAGCGGAGTAGCTGTGAATGAAGCAATTGCTGGTGCGCAATATTTCTCCCATATTTCAGGAGTGATAGACAATCCACTGTCGGAACCAAAGTCGTCGGCAATCCGGATAAAGTCGACCCTGTCGCCGGCCACCTCAAAGAAACGCTCAATAAATTCCACATAGAACTCCACAATCTTGTCGCACAATGCCTTAAAGAATTTCGGGTGGAGCATCATCACCTCCTCGAAACCATCTTTACCAATCATTCGTTGTGCTATTCTGAACAATCCCGGCGATGAATATCCCGGAGCCGTCATAATTGCATAGTTGCTATACTTTTTAATTTGAGCATCCAATGACGCAAAGTCAAACCAATCAACCGAAGGCCATTGGATGTTATCCAAATCCTGGGGATCGGTTAATCCTTTCAGTGGATAATCAGTAACATCCCAATATTCAAAACCTTCACTACCCACTTTTGTATATCCTACACCCCAAATATCTTTTTTCTTCTTGCCTGAAGGCTCTATCAGCACCGGGCCAACGTAAGCAGGTTCAACCCAGCGGAAATCAACATCCAGATAATCCATCAGTTGATCGCGATTGGCCAGTCCTAAATGCTTAGCCATTTTCTCGGTGAATTCGGGCACTCCCCAGTAAAAGAATGGTACCCTGTCAACCGGTTCTCGTAAAAGAGTTTTCAACACTCGCTCTTTATGATTCATAAAGACAATTTTTGGTTAATCAGTTCTGATTATTTAGAACAAAACAATCAAAACTATAACTTTTATGAGAAATATCAAAGTTAATGGGAATTATAATCACTCATCAGGTAGTCAAGA
>JBDHYT010000347.1:0-3679 GCA_039811485.1 Marinilabiliaceae bacterium
AAGCTTCATCGATAACGATTTTTTTAAACTGCTTACCGTCATACACCGAAAGGCTTCCATTGTTATGACCCAACAGTATCCTGTCGTCATTGGGGTTGATGTAGATGGAGCGCGTAAAATTATCGGCCAGCGAATCCTTGTCGGTGAAATTGCGGAACGACATACCATCGTAGCGCGATACACCCTCGGCGGTAGCTATCCAGATGAAGCCGTTACGATCCTGCTTTACTGCATAAATATAGTTCTGAGGCAACCCAATGGAGCTGTTATATACTTTAAAATCAAAAGTTTGAGTAAATGCACCATTGGTTGCAAGTACCAGAAGGACCAAGAATAATAGCAGTTTGTTCATTTTCGCAGAGAAAAATTCAAAGATAATTAGTAGTTATACGCTAAAACTACTTCTTGGGTTTTACGCCAATCGAATATTTATACTTCGGAATTCCGCCCAAAGGCACACTATAGAAGGGCAGGAGCTCACCATACTGGTTTTCGAGATAGATAACCACATTATTGCTCTTTATCGGGGTACGTTTGTTTTTTATCATCTGAATATCGAGTGAGGTATTCTTCTCTTCATCCAAAATCTTATGTGTGCTGGTTGACCAATGGTTGTCGCCACTTGTCTTCATCATCTCACCATTTTTTGCAACCGAAATGATGCGGAGGAAACCGTCGTTATCCCAGTCGAAATTCGACTGTTTGATTGATATCACCTTATTGTCGATATATGGATAGATGTGCGACACCTCATTCATGTCGTCGTGCATCCTGAATTTATATTTGAAATAGTAGGCAAATGCGCCTTCCACTGCATAGTTGTCGGTCTCTTTATTACTCAGGAAGAAGCGGTAAAGGTTCCCATCATCGCCCGACAGCCCCTCGACAACCATTTTGAAAATGTAACCACCAAATTCGGGCAGATATTCGCCTTCGTTGGGGTTAAACGGCCCGAATGTGTACCACTGTCCATCGTATTTGGCATCGTTGCCAAATGTTTTTGATGCCAATGATGTCCCACTGTCGTATTTGCCACTCTTATTACCCTTCTGCACATCTTTTTCGCTGGCTGCTCCCTTACCACCATATACAGTAAAACGGGTGCGTGTGTCCCAGGCACCTTTCTGCTCATCGTACTTCCCGCCACAGTCGGGATCAAAAACCCACAAAAATATGGGTTTCTTAAAGTCTTCGGGGATTGAGAAGAATATTATCTGAAGAAAGTCATCGTCGCCCCAGGCCGTCTCACTTCCCGAACCAAATGTTACAAGGTACGGTATATTCTCATCGGTGCCAGGTACTGGTTGCGCCTTCAATAGCGAAACACAAACCAAAAACAGAACGGTAAGGTATATATTTAATCTCTTCATAATTGCTAACTTATTGGGTAACTAGAATTTCCATTGATGTGCAAATTTTCCTTGACGGGTCGTTCCTGTCAATCACACCGCAAGTAATACGATATGTGCCGGGAGTTGTAAATATATGGTTTATTTTTTTACCTTTTTTCTTTATTCCATTATTGAGTTGCCAATAAAAGCCGGTCGTCTGAAAATTTCCGATTAACGAAATATCAGCTTCAAAAGTGGTTTCTTCACCCGCTTTAACAACATCAGAATGCAGGATGTTAACTTGCGGCTTTGGAGTAATATCCATCTCAAACTCCGATACTGTGAAGAGGTTTTCGCCTGTCACCTTATCATAAACCTCCAGCGACACTGAATATTTACCTAAACCGTCGAAGCAGTGATCCGTTTCGATGCCGCGTGCCGAAGTACCATCGCTAAATGTCCATTTGAAACCAAACTCTTCGGGATCGTAATTTTCGGCCGAACTCTCGTAAAATGTGTAGCAGAGTTGTGTCTCTTCATACGGCTCTGCATCAGGCAATTCAGGAAACTGATTTTCAAAAAAGTAAATATTATCACCTCCGTCGCGCGATGAGCATAAGTAACCCCACTGCTCGTCGGCCCCAAAGAATATGCTGTAATCATCTCCGTCGCTATTGTAGGGAGCATCAAGCATTTCGGGGCGGGTGAAGATACCTGCGTTGAATGTGGTTTGATACAAGTGATATCGCCCGCTGCCTTCGTGCCCCGTAGATGAAAAGAATATCTTGCCGGATGCCGATATAAACGGGAAACTCTCATTTCCGGCTGTGTTAATAATGTTTCCTGCATTAACGGGTTTGCTCCATCCTTCGTCGGTTAGTTGCGAGTAGTATATGTCGCTGCCTCCAAAACCATCGGCCATGTCGGAGACAAATAGAAGAAGAGATCCATCAGCCGAAACAGCCGGATAGGCCATGTTGGTCGAACGGGGTAAACTCAGAGGTAATGTACGGGCACGCGCTAAGCTGCGCAATCCCTTGGCTGCATGAACGAAAGTGAGCGGATTTGCTTTAGAGCCGGCAAGCCAGCCAACTCTCTGAAGGTTAAGATTCTGAGTAACAAGCATACCGCCATCCAAAGGATATTGAGTAACAGCAATCTGGTGGAAAGGCGTAACCTCGGCAAATAGCTGAACCGCATTACCGTTGGGAAGCCGGTTCTTTAAGTTTACTTTATATAGTTTATAGAATGTACGATCATCCTGGTCGAGGTTGGTCACCAACAAATCGGTCTTCTTATCGGATGAGAAGTACAAAACCGAATCAATAACTACAGGTGCCAAATAGTGCGGGTTGCCATGCAGAAGCTTTACAGGCTCAATGGTTATGTCCTGCCCCATGATGACCGTAGGCAACAATAGAAGGAGTGAATATATAAATTGTTTTACCATGGCATGAGATTAAAAAAACTTGGGATTAACCGATTTGGTCCGATATACAAAATCGTATTGTAGCGATATTTCGTGCGATCCGCTGTGGTATTTACCAATGTCGCCAAAGGAATAGTCGTAACTATAGGCTGCCCGCAACCTTCTGTCAAGCTGAATTGCAGCTGTTACTGAGGCTTCGCTGGTGGTGCGGTAGCTCACTCCCAGCATAAGCAGGTTATTGTAAATCAATGTGGCATCAATATCAACAACTTCATCCATCACTTTATTGTACCGCAGCAGAAATGCTGGCTGAACCGACCACCTATCATTAATCTCGAACAGAAAACCTGCAGTAACACAATAAGTTGCATCGCCAAGGCTGAATTTTGATTTTTGATTTTCAAACTCGTTACTGTAAAACAGTGATGGAATTGAAAATCCTGTGAAGAATCGTTTTCCATACCACGAAGCACCAAATCCCAACATAGGAGATGTGATATTTTCGTTTGACGCAAAGGCATCATCACCAGGCTCTATGGTGTGAGCACTACTCCAGTCGGATGTTCTGAATGCCACTCCGGGTGCCGCAGCCAGAGCAAACCAACTGTCGGTGGTTGCCTTGAAACGATAAGCATAAGTAAAGCTGATACCGCTATTGCCGGCTATCTGAAATTTCTGATGCCAGGCACTTACCCCAAGAGCGATATTGGCATTGCGTAGGGGCGCATGACCTGTAAAGAGCTGGCTCGCAGTACTTCCGGGCAATCCCTGCCACTGCTGCCTATGGCTGCCAAACACTGACAGACCTTCGCGTGAGCCGGCAAAGGCAGGGTTTATGGCATAACGGTTGTGAATATACTGTGTAGAAATAAAATCGTTTTGTGCGGTCATCAATAAAACAAACCCGCAGAAGAGAGCA
>JBDHYT010000348.1:0-3670 GCA_039811485.1 Marinilabiliaceae bacterium
TCATACCACATTTTCACTGCTATACTTGAATAAGTAGGGAGGAATATGATGTGAGTGAGATTTTTACTGTTTCACAAACTGCGGAGTATTTACAGGTTTGTGAGAAAACTGTTCGACGTCTAATTGATCGCCATGCCCTAACCGCCTCGAAGGTTGGGAATAAGTGGAGAATAAAACGTTCAGATATTGATGAATATCTGAACGATCATGCCAACAATGCAAAGGAGGTCAATATATATGAGTGAAGAATTGCTACAGACTGTTCCTGTCTGGATTGGCCGCTATGCGTATTATAAAGTTGGAAACTCTACCCTTAGTCAATTAAAAAGAAATAAAATTATCAATATTAATGAGGCATCGTTAAAAGATAAAAGGCCTGACGGCTTAATTGTACTGCCTGGTGGCGTAGTAAAGGCTGTCATAGAATATAAAACATCAAAGGAGCTTTCAAGTAAGTTACAAGTTAGAAAAGCGATAGAACAAGAGTTAGAGGTCGCAAAACTCCTTTGTAAAATACTTATTGTTACTGATGGCAAGAAATCTTTTTGGATTAATGCAGTAAATGGTGCACTTATTACAAAAGGAGGCAAACCTATTAGTGTTGTCTTCGACGCCGAAAGGATTACTGCCAACAAACTAACAATTGAAGAAAAAAGGCTTTTTGAAGATCTGATAGATCAAGCGGAGTATTCATTATCTGAAACAGAAAATGATATTGTTGAACCTGAAATTTTAGACCCTACACCGCTGGCAAAAGAGGTCTGGCAAAAAATATGGGTTAATACAGGGAAAGAACCAGAGAAATGCTTATATAATGTTGTTGAAATCTTTGTTTTCAAATTTCTGAGCGACATTGGAGTTCTGGATTTTACGAACAATTTTAGTAGTGTATTTGAAATTAAAGATAAAAAGGGAAACAAAGCTGCTCTTAGCCGTTATGCACGAGAATGTAGACGAGAAATCAAAGAAGAAATGTTTCCAAAAGGCAAAGATGGCACTACTATCTTTAACGGCACCATTTTTGTCAATGAAGAAGGTGAGCCAAACTTAAGTCAAGCAAACCTATTTGGTCAAGTGTTAGATAGCTTTCAACAGTATGACAAGAAGAATGGTTCTTTCAAATATGTGACAAAAGAGTTTAAAACAAGGCTATATGAAACGTTTTTGCGCCAGAGTGCTGGTGTTAAAAACCTTGGGCAATATTTTACTCCTCGAAACGTCGTCCGGGCTATGGTAAAAATGTCAAATGCAAAACTACTGCCTCAGGGAGCAAGAATTTGCGACCCGTTTTGCGGAGTTGGCGGTTTTGTTTTAGAGACAATCGTAATGACCCCATCAATTTACAGAGAATTTGTTCCTAAGAACGGGAAAGTCAACTCAAAAATCACTGTTCTTGGTTACGACAAAGGGACAGATGAAAAAGACGATGAGCGGACTATTATATTAGCAAAAGCGAATATGCTGATATATTTTTCTGATCTTTTGGCACAATATCATTCAAAAAAGCATTTGGAAGCATTTTCAAACGGAGCATTTAATAAAGTTTTTCATTTATTAAGGAGCAATTTGGGTACTTTTGGACTCACTGATGAAGATCCATATGACCTCATTTTGACAAATCCACCTTACGTGACCTCTGGTTCAAGAACATTAAAGGACAATATTGATAATGATGATAATAAAAAACTTGAGGGATATTATCAATATGGAGGTAGGGGTACAGAAGCACTTTCAATCGAATGGATTATTAAAAACTTAAAGCCCGGAGGGCAAGCATTAATAGTTGTTCCGGATGGATTGTTGCTGCAGCGTAATATTATTACCAAAGTAAAGGAAGACTGCATAATAGAGGGAATTATATCCCTTCCAATAAGGACTTTCTACTCCACAACGAAAAAGACCTATATCTTAATTCTACGAAAGAAACATGAGCAGGATATACAAGCAACAGATGTATTCACATTTTTAGTAAGCGAGATTGGTGAAAGTCGTGACGCAAAGAGATTTGTTATTGAGCAAAACGATCTAGAAGAGGCTGTGGAGTGTTTTAACCTGTTTAAGCATTCCGGAACTGCTTCTCGCTCTCCGAGATGCAAAGTTTTCCCATTTACCGATTTTGACCAGTTAGTCAACTGGCAGATCGAACAACTTTGGACCAGTGATGAGCGTATTGAATTGGGCATAGATAAGGAAAAAAGCACATATAGCTTTACGGAATATAAAGAGTTTATTGAGAATGCAACGGTAAGTCTAGCAAAGTATAAGAAGAAACTGAAAGCAATAACTGTTGATTTTAATTACAAGTATAAGCCTGTGAGTTTATGTGACGAAGCACTATTTGAACTATCCATTGGAAGCCGCGTCCTTAAAATAGATATATTAAAAAGCGGAATACCTCTTTACAGCGCCAACGTTAAGGTACCATTTGGATATGTTGAGAAAAGCAATCTTACCGATTTCAATCAACCATCTTTACTTTGGGGAATTGATGGGAATTTTGAATGGAGTTACGTTGAGGCAGGTATTCCTTTTGCAACGACAGATCATTGCGGTCGTCTACAGTGCCTGGACAAGAGAATACATCCTAAATATGTGTTATATAAGTTGATGCAATCAGCTACCCAATATGGTTTCAATAGAACGTTCCGAGCATCAATGACAAATATGAAAGAGCTGGTTACTGTAGAATTTCCAGTTGATAAAAAGGGGGATATTGATTACATTGCTCAGGGAAAAATAGTATCACAAATGGACAAAATTATGGATATTCAAGAATCCGTTAACACTCTGTTTCAAGAAATAAATGATATACCAATTGAAATTGATTTATCTAATCCTCTTCCCGATAAGTAAAAAGATGCGGAGCAACAATCTCATTTAGTTGCTCCACATCTCTGTAATACAATATCTACACCTTATCCTTTACCCCTTATGGCACGTGGCGATTAAATATAAAACATAAATGGGAGAAACTTGGCTAAGAGAGGAATTTCCGGGAGGGTATTGACAAAACCACTTATCCATTATATAGTATCCCTTGCGTCACATGACGTATGACGCGGGGTAGAGCAGTTTGGTAGCTCGTCGGGCTCATAACCCGGAGGTCGAGGGTTCAAGTCCCTCCCCCGCAACCATTTTGGCGGCGTAGCTCAGCTGGCTAGAGCATTCGGTTCATACCCGGAGTGTCATTGGTTCAAATCCGATCGCCGCTACCACACAGAGACCCAGTAACCCTAAAGGTTGCTGGGTTTATTTTTATAGCTGCCGCCAGGCAGTGGAAATTACGGAAATGTATACTATATAAATAATTTATAAACATAAATTGTTAATATTTTGTTTTTTAGATTGACCGGAATATCACGTGGTGGTACAATGTCAATGTACATTATTTAACAGCGCATGTATGCGCAAGGAGGAGCCAGATGAACATTTTCCGCCGCATGCTGTGCCTGACCCTGAGTCTGTGCATGGCCCTCTCCCTGACCGCCTTCGCCGCGCCCCAGACCTATGAGGGCGAAGCCAAGGGCTTTTACGACGGCCTGAAGGTCGCCGTCACCATCAACGATGGCGTCATCGAGCTGGTCGAAGTGATTGAAAACAACGAAACTGCCCCAGGCCAGCCCGCGCTTGAAAAAATCCCCCAGGCGATCGTGGATGCCCAAAGCATCAA
>JBDHYT010000349.1:0-3604 GCA_039811485.1 Marinilabiliaceae bacterium
GAGTTGGTGATAATTGATAATTGATAATTGACAATTGAGAGTGGAGAGTGGAGAGTGGAGAGTGGAAAGTTGAGAGTTGAAAACTATAGTTAACAGTTCAATTATTTGATTGACTAAAATTTAAAATATAGATGGGTAAACTGATATTGGCTAAAGAAGGGGTTTTTCCGATAACTAAGGACGGTGACGGCAATTTGCTGCCATCGGCACCTGCTACCGGCATGGCATTTTCGGGGACTATCCAGGGTGAAGGTTTACTGGCCGGTGTTCCATCACTGTTCATTCGTCTTTCGGGCTGTAACCTGCAGTGTATGTGGAGGATGGACAATAATGAATTCAGCGGTTGCGACACTGCATACGCATCATTTCATGCCAAAGAGACAATAAAATACGAAACAGAAGAGATCGTTAATATAGTTAAGCACAATCTGGGAAATATCCGCCACGTGGTGATTACGGGCGGTGAGCCTATGCTCCAGAAGGACGGTGTGGCTGAGTTGTGTAAAGGACTGAACCAGATACCAGACATGCATATCACAATGGAGACTAATGGTACCATTTGCGACCGGGATGCAGTTGAAAACATCGATCTTTTCAGCTTATCTCCAAAGTTGTTAAACTCAAATCCGGATGCTGAAAAACTGGCTCATTTCAACCTGAGTGACAAACCTGCAATAATAAATCACCATCAAAAGCAGAGGGTTAACATTACTGCAATACAGGGATTTATAGATTTTGCAAAAGCCAATAACCGCCGGCTTCAGCTGAAGTTTGTAGTTGGCCATGCGCACGAAGCTGAAGAGATTAGCACACAGTATCTTGATAAATTAACCGGTTTTGAACCTGAACAGATACTAGTGATGCCACTCGGCGGAACGAGAGAACATCTGGCAATATCGGCACCAATAGCACTTCAGATGGCAATAGCCAACGGATGGCGTTATGCACCAAGGATACACATAGATCTATTTGACTCAAAATCAGGAGTATAATACAGAACAATCAACTATGACAACAGAACCAATTGAAGGAAAACTACTTGGTAAAAGAGTAGATTATCCCAAACAATATTCACCCGAACTGCTAGTGGCAGTACCCCGCCACCTGAACAGAGAGCAGTATGATATTGATGCAGAGAATCTTCCGTTTACAGGATTTGACGCATGGCATGCCTACGAAATTGGTTTCCTTACCAACAAAGGATTACCTGTTTCGGGTGTTATTAAGTTTGTGTATCAGTGCAATAACCCATATCTGATTGAGAGCAAATCGCTTAAGCTTTACCTCAACTCATTTAATATGGAGAAAAGGGGCGATAGTGTTAGTGAAGGTATTGAGATTGTTACTGCTCAGATAAAATCGGATCTGGAGAGAGTGCTGCAGACTGAAATCAGGATCATTTTCTTCAGTAAAGACAACAGCTCGTCAACCGATTTCGATAATTACGAAGTCCTTGAGGAGCGTCCGGAGATGGAAGAGCTGATATTCAACTCATTTACTGAAGATCCTTCACTGATAATGCTATCGGACAAGGCAGGCACTCTGAGAATTGCCACCCATTTACTTCGTAGCAACTGTAAAATCACCCATCAGCCCGACTGGGGAAGTGCATTTATACATATCAAAGCTGATAAATTGCCCGATTTAAAAGGGCTGATGCAGTATCTGGTATCATTCCGGAATGAGAATCATTTCCATGAAGAGATTTGTGAAATGATTTACAAACGGCTTTGGGATATCGTAAAACCCGAAGAGCTGGCTGTTACCTGCATTTACACACGCCGCGGCGGTATTGACATCTGCCCCGCACGCGCCAGTCATGCCGATTTATTACCCGATATTCTGGGTGATGCATCAATATTAACAAGGAAACTGCTGAAACAATAAAGGGGTGAATAGTCCACGAATTACACGAATAACTTAAATTAAAAATTGCAACCCGAATAAATAATGAAAAAGAATTTGTGAAAATCCGAGCAATTACGTCTAAACAGGAAAAGTACCGAGGATAAATTACTTTAAACTGATTGTTTTTGATTGATGAATGTGATTATTTACTATTTTTGCACCCTATAAATTATTATAAACAAATAAGATGCTTTTTAACTCCATCGATTTTGCAATATTCCTGCCTATAGTGTTTGTGCTCTATTGGTTTGTAACTAATAAGAACCTTAAACTGCAAAATCTTTTAATTGTAGTATCCAGTTTTGTATTTTATGGCTGGTGGGATTGGCGTTTTCTATCGCTTATTCTTTTTAGCATTGTTACCGACTATTTTATAGGGTTGAGTCTTTTGAATCAGAATGACCATCGAAAGCGAAAGATAATATTGTGGATTAGTATTATTGTAAATCTTGGCTTCCTGGGCTTTTTTAAATATTATAATTTCTTTGTAGATAATTTTGTTGCTGCATTCTCATTCTTTGGTAAGCAGATACAACCAAATACGCTCAATATCATTCTTCCGGTGGGAATCAGTTTCTATACTTTTCAAACGTTGAGCTATACGGTGGATGTTTATAAGCGGAAGTTGGAACCAACAAAGGATATTGTGGCATTTGCTGCTTTTGTTAGTTTCTTCCCACAGCTTGTAGCCGGCCCCATCGAGCGGGCAACCAATCTTTTACCACAATTTTATAAGAAAAGATTTTTCACATACGAGCAAGGCTCTGCGGGTATGAGGTTGATACTCTATGGTTTATTCAAAAAAATGGTGATTGCTGATAATTGTGCAATATTGGCTAATGATATTTTTAAGAATTATTCTGAGCAACCTACAGCTGTTTTGATTATGGGGGCGATTTATTTCGCCTTGCAAATATATTGCGACTTTTCGGGTTATAGTGATATTGCACGAGGTGCTGCAAAACTGTTTGGCTTTGAGTTGATGGTTAACTTTAGAGTGCCTTATTTTTCACGCGATATTGCTGAATTCTGGCGTCGCTGGCATATCTCTTTAACCACTTGGTTTAGAGATTATCTGTATATTCCTCTTGGTGGAAGCAGGGTAAATAAGGTTATTGCTATAAGAAATACTTTTATAATATTTATAGTTAGTGGCTTTTGGCATGGTGCAAACTGGACCTTTATAATGTGGGGTCTTATAAATGCTCTTCTTTTTGTTCCTCTACTAATCAGTGGGCAAAACCGTAAAAATCTTAATCCAATAGCTGATAATAGACTATTCCCCAATATTAAAGAGTTGATGCAAATGGGAGGTACTTTTGCAGTGGTCTGTTTTGCATGGATATTTTTCAGAGCCGAATCAATGCAACATGCCGTTGATTATTTAGCACATATTTTTACTGCAAATCAATTCTTTACAAATTTCTTTTTCTTCCCACCTAAAATGGTTTTCTTAATTTCACTGTTTTTCGGTTTAGAGTGGTTTATATTCAGGCATGATGATGCTAATGAGAGGATAGTAAGTTGGCGTTTCCCTTTTAGGCATGTTTTTTATTTGTTTGTAATATCTTTAATCGTGTTGTACAATCCTTCTGAAGCTCAATCGTTCATATATTTCCAATTTTAATATGAAGAAGTTTTTAATTAAAATATCACCATATATTTTGCTCCTTTTAATAGGGGTAGTTTTTTTACT
>JBDHYT010000350.1:0-3651 GCA_039811485.1 Marinilabiliaceae bacterium
TGTGTTATAAGTTTGTCAAATTCCTCCTTGGCCAGCTCAAGACTTTTTTCGGTATCCGATTCATTATCGAAGAAAAAGTTTGTGAGCCAGAGTGTTACGCAGTCTATTAATACTGTTTTTCCGCCGAAATCATTATTGGAAAGGAACTTTTCTTCCTCAATATTTATCCATTCGCTCCCACGTTCATTCTGATGTCTTTTTATCCGTTGGTGATGCTCTTCGTCCCAGATGCGCGAAGTTGCAAGGTATATCGGATTCTTACTTAATTTTAATGCCATCTTTTGGGCAAAAGTGCTCTTGCCCGACCGTGTCCCTCCGGTTATTAAAATAATTCTGCCCATCACTCAGTTTGTAGTTATGCGGTTTCAGTTTCCTTCGGATATCTCACAACTTTATATCCGTTTTTCATTTCAAAAATTCTATCTGGACTCTTTTGCCTGATATCGATACTTTTACTATAGTGCCATAATCGAGCTTCAGGTTAAAAATATGGGTGTGCGGTATGGCCAAAAAGTGCATCAGAAAAGACCTGATTACTCCGGAATGGGTTACCACTGCCAACCGGCTGTCGGCAGGTAAGGATTCAATATGTTTCAGAAATAACCCGGCTCTTTTATCGAGATTGCCAAAACTTTCACCCATCGGCGGGCCATTGTTGAAAAAATCGGCAGCCCACGGATCTAATTCATTCAGTGGTATTTCACTCCAGGGTTTCATCTCCCAGGTTCCGAAATCGAGTTCCTTAAGTTCATCTCTTACTATAATTTCTTTCTCGCCAAAAAGGTCGGTGGCAAGAGTTAAACACCGTTTAAGCGGACTTGAGAATACAAAATCAGGCTTAAAATCTGAAAGCTGTTTTGCAATTACTGTTCTTTCTGCCGGATAATTGCTGTTTAAGTCAATGTCCGAAATTCCGTAGCATATATCGGCTTCTACATTTGGAGTGGTATGTCTTATGATGTATATTTCCATTATTGTCAATATAACAAAGCTACTGCTGAAATGTAAAATATAACCTCGGTTGACTGCTGCACTGCTCCCAGACAATCGCCGGTATATCCGCCTATGTGTTTCACAAACCATCTCTCCATCAGCCATTTGACTATTATGGCGGGGATTATGGCTGCCAAAAACATTGCATCGAGCACAAAGAGATGCAGCAGTATGAGAGTTATTCCTGTTGCCAGTGCAATCGTCAGGTCGAAAGGGTGAAGGTTTTTTGTTATTGGTTTCGATTTGCTTGCTTCGTCCTCGCGCACATATTCAAGGCTGTACATGGTTGTTACAGCCAGAGTGCGACTAATGATGTGCCCCGCCGTCATCACCGCCCATAACTCAATATGTCGTAACTCGTAGAGCGACAAATATTTTGCTGCAAGCATCCCCATCAAACCAATCGATCCATAAGTGCCTATTCTGCTGTCTTTCATTATGTTCAAAATCTGCTCTTTGCGCCAGCCGCCTCCAAAGCCGTCGCACATATCGGCAAAGCCATCCTCATGAAAAGCTCCGGTGAAAAGAATTGTCAGCAGCATCGAAAGCAACAGCGAAACCGATAATGGCAAAATAAGCGAAAAAGCGAGATAGGAGAGGGCTGCCACTCCTCCTGTTATCAAGCCTATCAACGGAAAATAGCGGTTACAGCGGTTAAGCGACTCCTGGCTGTAGTCGATTGCCGAACCTACCGGAAACCGGGTGAAAAACGATAATGCCGTAAGAAAATATTTAATCTCTTTTTTTACCATTTGCTGTTTGTTTTGTTTGAAAGGTGGCTAAAATAAGATGTTGCAGCCCTTATTGTGATGTTTTTAATATTAATCTTTATTATCAACACCGGCCTCCTCGAAGCTGCTCATCTCGTTCATGAATTTCACCGCCGAAAGTATCAGTGGATAAGCCACAGCAGCTCCAGTGCCTTCACCCAGGCGCATACCAATTTTCAGCAGTGGTTCTGCCTTCAGGAAGTCGAGCATCAACTTATGTCCCTGCTCATCGCTCTGATGCGTGAATATGCAGTATTCCAACACGTTTTTGTTTATTGCATGAGCTGCCGCCAGGGCCGAAGTGACGATAAAGCCATCCACGAGTATCAGCATACCGCACGATGCGGCTTTCAGCATACCGCCGGCAATCATTGCTATCTCCAGGCCGCCAAGGGTGCTGAGTATCTCCACCGGATCGGTTACTGCTTCGTATTTTTTCAACGCCTTTTCTATTACCTGGCTCTTATGGGCTATCCCTTTACTGTCCAGACCTGTACCTGCTCCTGTTGCTTCACCCGGGGTTATTCCGCTGAGTTTACAGAAAAGGGCTGTGGCCGATGTAGTATTTCCAATGCCCATCTCACCGAATATCACGGTGTTACAACCCTCTGAATGAAGCTTCGCTATAATTTCGGCTCCTGCCTCCAGTGCTTTGCGGGTCTCTACCGATGTCATAGCGGGCTCCTTGGCAAAGTTGCGTGTGCTTTTGCGTATTTTTGAATGGACTATTGGTGTTTCTGGGGCGAAATCATAATTCACGCCTGCATCAACCACCATCAGACTAAGGTTGTGCTGGCGGGCGAATACGTTGATTGCAGCTCCTCCGCCCACAAAATTCATAACCATCTGCCATGTCACATCCTGCGGGTAGGGCGACACACCTTCGGCCACCACGCCATGGTCGGCTGCGCAGACTACCACAGCTGCGTTTCTGATTTCGGGGGTTAATGTGTGCTGGATGGTGCAAATCGTGTGTGCTGTTTTTTCGAGAGCACCAAGTGCACCTAAAGGTTTGGTTTTCAGATTGATTTTTGTGCTGATTGCGTCGTCGAGTTCTCTGCCCGGAACTTCAATTTTAAACATATTAATCATCAATAAATGTGTTGCGCCCGGACATACAAAGGGTTTTAACCCCTTGCCTTCACCCGAAGCATGGTTAGTAAAACTGTAGTGCAGTAAGGCAGGTCTTCTGGCTTATCTCATTGTGGCCTGAGCCTTCCCATAGGAAACTACAGTGGCTTGTTGTCAGACACTTAAAGATATTACAGCTGCGGGGACAGCTCCGGATTTACACCGGATTCCCATTTTAATCAAAATGAACCTTACGGCACAAAAGTAATGATTTTATTGATGACCTGTGAGCCGTGAATCGGCTATTTCTATCATCCGACCCTGTAACCCAGTTTTTCGATGGTCTCTTTGATGGCTTTTATATCGGCATCTCCTTCGATTTCGACCTTATTTTCGTTTGGTGTGGCAGTTACGCTTTTTACGCCATCAATTCTGCCAACAAATTTTTCTACGCTCATTTTGCAGTGGTTGCATGTCATTCCTTCTACTTTAAGGATAGTTTTATTCTCTTGTGTTGCCATGGAAATATGTTTTTGGTTTATAGTTCAACAAACTTGTGTTGTTTTGGTTTATGTCATAAAAAAAGCCGTCTGGGAAAAGACGGCTTTTAAAATGCTATTTTGCTTGTTACCAAATTGTTGGACGTTTATTTTCGCTAACATACATCGGCGATGATTCCTGAATATCGAATGCCTCGTAGAATGGAGCAAATAGTGGCAGTGGTCCGTTTACGCGCCATTTGCCCAATGAGTGGACATCCTCTTTGGTGAGACGATAGACCTCTTCATTTCTGACATTTTGTGCCCAGATGCGTGCA